>JBMYRY010000429.1:0-3295 GCA_049602795.1 Bradymonadia bacterium | reverse complement strand
AATAAACTCATTTGCTGGTCGAATTTCTCCTGCTCCGTAAAGAAGATATCTTCGGAACGCTCGTAATGGAGTTGTGCCAACCTCAACAAAGCACTGGGCGTGAATTTCGGCTCTGATGGATACCGCTTAACGAAGCGTTCGAATTGCTCTATGGCGTCGCCACGTCGCTCTCGCTCCCGAGCACTCAACTCTTCGATGACCCTCTTGAATTGATCTTCAACGTCTAAAAGCCGTCTTTCTCTTTGATACTCAACTAACCGCTTTATGTCCTTTCGGATCTCAGCATACTCAGCTTCAAATGCTCGTACTTCTGTTCGAAAATCGCTTAATTCGGGGGTATCCCCGAATCGATCTACACCTACGTCAGAGACTGCCTCATCACCAGCCGGTGTTTCGTCAGGCTCCGACTGTGAGTCTTTCGCCTGCTTGCCATCTGACTCGGGTTCACCCGAAGCGTCCGCAGTCTCGGTTTGCTCTTTTTTGTCAGATGCTCCGTCGGTCGTCTCGGATTTGGGTGCTTCATCGCCCGCCGCGTTTGCGGGCGTCGTCTGACCCGTTTCCTCCTGAGCATGTGCCAAAGGCGTTGCAAGCAAAAGCAGACCAAAGCACAAACGCACAAGCACAGTCTTATTCACCGCTCACCTCGCTGAACAAGTCTTCAACTCGACCAATCTTCTCATTCTTGAGTTCCTGATATCGACGAATCGATGCGCTCTCGTCCTGCTTTCGCTTCCATGCCATATTCACAAGCCCAACGTCAGCCTCCAGAACGATTTTTCGAATGGAACTGTAAATTCGCTTGAAGGTCGACGCTGCAATTGCGCCACCCAGACGGCTTGTATCTTGCTCTCGTATTCTTAATTCCGCCTCGAAGATATCCAACTTACGAGACTCCGCCTCCACATCTCGTCGAAGGTCACTCATCAGTGAAGCCGCCTTTGAGCGTACGGTTTGAAGGAATCGGTCCAACGCAACCATTGATTTTTCTAGGCTTGCTCGTAAGTCAACATATCGCGGTTTGAGTTCCCGAAGCGCACGAGTTTCCCGAGATAATGCACGGCGAAACGCAGATCGAATTTGTTGATCTTTAACCGCTGCATAGTCTCCTGCTCCCAACTTGGACCGCTCATCTTCTAGAGACCAAACCAATTCCCGCAACCTCTTGCGTAATAATTGCGCCTGCTCTACCTCTTTCTCGATCCCCCGCGCCGCGGCACGGTCAGGGTTGACTCGCTGAAATTGCTTGAGCGCTGTGAGCTGAGCATCGACACTTGTCAACTCCGCGCCAAGTTGATTCACCTGCATATCAAGAGTTCTCAGCTTCCCTTTCATCTGGGCACGCCGCGACTTGAATTCGTTTGCACTAATTGGCGTTTTCCGAAAGAGGTTACCAAGAGACCGTCTTTGCTCACGCAGGGACCGATACTGAGCGTCACTCACCCCATCCCCAATGATTTGATTTAAGCGTGCTTCTGCCAATAATGAACGATTGAGAAACTCATTTGCCGTAAGGTAATTTCGCCGCATCGCCGGGAACATATCGAGACGCATATCCGTCGCTAGCGCATTTCGCAGCTTACCAACCGTTCGGCGTGCCGCCTCTACATACCGTCTTTGTGTCCCGACTTCTTGCACCAGTACCATCGCCTCATCTGCGTTTAATTCGGTTTCAACGGCGTCGGCGGCAACCTTTGGAACGAAACTACTCATATCGATGTCAGTAATATTATCTCCGACCTTCTTCTGAAAGTATGATTCAAGGTCAGGGTTTGCTCTGATTGTGCGCTCAAGTTCATCGCGAATCGGTAGGAACGCGTCGGTTACCTCGGCGAAGCTATCTTGAGCATCCGAGAATCGCTCAAGCAAAATCAAGAGTCGCCCTTTCAACAAATGAGCTTTATAACCCTTGGTTACATCTTCTTGCTTGATCATAAACAATTCTAGATCACGAAGAGATTTCTTGTAATCTCCCTGCTTGATGCTCAGCCAGATACTCTCGTAATGAGCTGCATCGTAGGCTCGAGAGTCCGTTTGCACCTGATTGTACTGGTCACGCGCTTCTACAAGCTTGGTTTGCTCATACAAGACCCTCGCCACGGCCAACCGTGCCAGATTGTAGACTTCCTTCTCATTCGCATCGGCAAGTTTTGCAGGCTCCTTTGTGCCCCGGTCCACAACGCGCGCAAAGAATGCCTTTGCCTTCTCGTAATCTTGGCGCTTTAGGTGAAGGACACCGATGAAATACTGCGACCGAGACCACTCCAACTCAGACATCTGAACTAATTGGAATACACGCTCGGCATCATCGAGTTGATTGTTCTTATAGAGCGCTTTACCTAATGCGTACTTCAAACTCGACAGGGACGAGGCATTAATTTCCTGAAATGCTCGCTGCCGGTTGGATTCGCAAAAATCAACATCTCCTCGACGCCCACAAATCTGGAGAAGACGCCCCGTCGCCCAATCTCGGCGACGCTTGCTCGCTTTTTCCTGGAGAATCCTGAGAAACTCGGATGCAGAGCGATCGTTCCCCATCATAAACAATGAATCAGCTAGATAGTACATCGCGTCCGAATACGCCGGGTGCCCTTCGATGCCCGGGCGCTTGATCAAGTCCATCAATACGATGGCTGCCCGACTGTATTCACCTTGAAGATAAAAGACTTGCCCATCGTTGAGACGACGAGTCAACTCTGTCATATCTGCCCGCTTTTCCTCGGACATCGTGCTTGCAAGGAGGGCTTTCGCACCGTCTGAGATCGCAAGAACTTCAGCCTTTACAGCGCTAAGCTCCTGGGCATGCCCCTCAATAGCGAGCAGCGACCCCACGACAAATACAAGATTTCTGAACCTGATGTCCAACTCAGTCGCTCCACTTACCCGTCTTTGTTGCCTACGCCACCACGTGCAGGCTCAGACAATACGGTTTCGAATCGAATGTCAGGACGGTCCCTATGGTCAGTAGTGATCGTTCCTTTCTCGTAGGCAATGGTTCGAACTGTCACAATCTTTCCTTCCTCAGCGTGAAAGGTGTGGGAAGACCGAAGCGTGTACACATAACCTTTGAGGTATGAGAAAACCCCGAAACCATTACCACGGTAAACCATCATCACCGAGAGTGTGTGACTGCCAGGCGTGAGCGGTCCAGTGGATAGCTCGATTTCTTCCTTGTCATTCAAGTCTCCATCAACATCTACGAGACTCTGAAGTGGTACACCATCGTAACTATAAACCACCTTTTCAAGCACATAACTCGGTCCCATGTTGTTTACGTGATAGAAGCGACCTTCAGCCC
>JBMYRY010000428.1:0-3302 GCA_049602795.1 Bradymonadia bacterium | reverse complement strand
GTTGGTCGAGATGAACGCCGTTCCCTTTTCGAAGGATGCCGAGAAGCATGCAACAACGCTGAGTTTTCAACGGAGGAGTTATGTGCAGCCGGGACCTGCGAGAGTGTCATCGCCTTCGTGTCCGTCGTAAGCGGTGAGGACTTATGCGCGGAGATCGCCTGCCAAACGCCTACACCGGGTGTCGACTATTATGCGTACGGCGAGGAATGCGACCTGATTGGAGCGGCGGCTCCATGCGACCCTGATCAATCCCCCTATAGAGATGCCTGTGGTTGCGGGTGTATTGCTTTTGACCCCGCATGCACGGAGCCGTCACCACCAGGAACGGATTATGTCGCTCGCGGAGAAGAATGTTCAGTCATAGATTTTGAATGCACTTCTGGATACGAGCCGTTCTACAACGAATGTGGCTGTGGTTGCGCCTTTACATGCGACTGCGATCCGACGGCCGGACCTAATGTGTGTACAGATGAAGGCGTTCGATTTCAAAGTCAGTGTGAGGCGAGTTGTGCCGGTATTGATGAGATGCTTCCAACATGTCCTCGAACATGTGACTGTCCAACTCGATACGCCCCCGTCTGTGGCTCGGATGGGAACACTTACGACAATGGCTGCCGAGCTCGATGTGCTGGTGTTGAGGTCGCCTATCGGGGTGAATGTACGCCTCCATCCCCAGAATGTCCCATCGATGCAGAGTACATCAATGAAGACCCCGAGGCATGCGCACTGATTGGCGTGTTTACGTGCGAAGTTGGTTTTGAACCTTTCTCCAACGAATGCGGATGCGGTTGTGCCCGCAATATTTGCCCAATCGATGGGATTGAAGCTGTCTATATCAATGAAGACCCGGAGATTTGTGCATTAATCAGCGTGGACTGCCCGGACGGTCGTTCAGGATTTAACGACGACTGTGGATGTGGTTGCTATCTCTAGAGGAGATCGCAATGACTGCTGAATCAAGAGACTCGAAACACGCCGCCATATTGCGCTCACTCAAACCAGCGCATTACCACTGTCACATTTATTTCAGTGAGACGACTGCTGATAAGGCACGTGGTCTTTATCAACTCGCCTCATCAAATCCGTCTATTGAAGCCGTCGGGCGATTTCACCTTCACCCCATAGGTCCTCACCCATGCTGTCAATTTCAGCTACTCGTGAAGACCACTCAGCTTGGTGAGGTGACGGAATGGATCGAACGCCATCGAGATGGTCTGGATGTACTGATCCATCCCGAGATTGAAGACGACTACGAAGCACATACGACCTATGCTTACTGGCTCGGCAATGCCCAGCCCCTTTGTCTCGATCTATTTAAGCCCGAGGCGACCTCGAACTAGCCCTTGACCTCATTCATCTTCTGTTCATGCCGATGGATGACAATGATTACCAAAATGACCGGTATCGAGAGCGTGAAACACACCATACCCAACCACGGCCCAAAAATGTCTGCAGGAAGCAAATAGACGTTACATATCCATTCAACGATCGCGAAAAAGAGAAAATAACCTCCCAAAATCAAGGGTTGGGTCCAATACCGAAACTTTAACGCGAAGACACTGGTGAACAGAAGCGCAATGGAAATTGCAGTAAATGCGTGTTCTAGCATTGGATAACCTCTTACCGGGATTAGCGGATCACTTAATATTGGGATACCACTCCCAAGGAATGGTCGCACCCTCAACTGCTCTGACTTAAACCAATCAATTTCAGCAAACGCCCGAATCGGCGATTGGTTGTGCAACCATTAGAATAACTGCTACTCTTTTGCCATGGCGGATGACGAAAGCGAAAGCGTGACAACCGAGTTTTCTAACAAACATTGGCTCTATGAAGACACTGTGTTAGTCGGGCTTGAACGACCAGATAGTCTCTTGCCGCAAGTGGAATGTTATGGGACCGAAATTAGGGGTGCAAAGTTAAGCGCCGCCACCTTGAATAGATGGGTGTTTGAAGACTGCCGTTTCGTTCAATGTGACATGAGTAATGTTCGGTTCAGTGAAGTCTCTCTACACCAATGCAAGTTTAGTGAATGTCGGTTGTTCGGTGTAGACTGGCGTCTAGCGAACCCCTTCAACTTCTCCGTGAGCTTCGAACACTGCCAACTCGCATATTCAAACTTTTCCGGTCTCTCCCTTAATCATCTATTGATGGAGTCGAGCGATTGCAGCCATGTAGACTTTAGTGAGGCAACGCTCAATGGAGCAGACTTTTCAGGGAGCAGTCTTCAGGATGCAATCTTTGAGCAGAGCGAAATGAGAGACGTTAACTTTTCTACGGCAAGACAGGTTCGTTTCGATCCCCGAGTAAACATCCTTCAAGATACTCAGCTATCGCTTGAAGACGCCTTGGCAGTCGTTCGCCTCTTCGGGATCGTTCCGAGTTAACCGAACGGTGGCTATCCCTCTCAAAGAGCGCCGGATGCATCTAGCTTTGCAAGCAGAACCTCAGCAACTCCCCACGCCAAACGAACTTCCGCGTCAACAACTGCTTTTGGAAAGTGTCGATAGTTCTGTCCGTCCCGCCACGCTTTGAGCCGGACCCCCTGGTACATGAAAGCGGTCATAGTGCCCTGAGATGTAAACCTGTCAACCCACTCGCCAATAAAGAACCCTCGCAGCAAATCCCTGACGTCTGTCCGATAGTCTTGTGCAACATCGGTAATGAGCTGAGGGAAGATCTCAAGCAGCACATCACCGAAGACCACAAAATCGTTTCGCTGTTCAGGCTGACTATCAATCAAGTACAAGGTCTTAGGAAGGTCCACCATCAGGTGCACCGCAATTGCAACACCGAGTGTTCGCCCCCGTCCAACGTCGCAATTTCGGGCAATTGTATAATACTTTCGCCATTGGCCGGTGACCTCACCATCAGTGAGATGCCCGTGCAGATTTGCCAAATAACGCCGCGCAAACTCAGTAATCAGATTGGTTGCCCATTCTTCATGCTCATAATCCCCTTCTTCCACAGATTCTACAGCGCGGTTCGTAATGAGTCGGTATACAGTAGCAAACAAGCCCCTGGGATCTTCTGTCTCGCGAAATAGCGCCGAGATGCGGTTGATTCTATTACGAGCATCGTATTCATCAACCAAAGACGTGGGCTCACTCAATTCAATCAACTCTGCCTCAATCTCGGGTGTAATCGTACCCATGCATTGCTGCCCAGTGACAGAATTGATCAATATTTGCTCAACATCTAATCCACTATCATCTTTTGTAGCTTGTGGTGAATAAGATGAGTATCCTTTACCTAATACAAATAATGGGTGGTCTGTTGTACCAGTTAGTTCTGTACCATTT
>JBMYRY010000427.1:0-3317 GCA_049602795.1 Bradymonadia bacterium | reverse complement strand
ACACACGTAGCTTCTGGTGAATCTTCACCGCCTTCAGGTCGTCTAAGTGAAAGCTGTCTCCTGTTCTCTCTAGTACCCGATCGCCTAACTTCCTCACACTTGAGATCACGATTTCACGCCGATTCAAGGCAATATTTCCGGATCTTTTGATTCCCAAGAATCTCAGCAAACCTTCCTGACACTCATTAAGAAATTCAATGCCGAGATAGGTTCTCACTAAGGATCCACCTAAAGACATCTGACGCGTCTGCAAAATCATTGGCGCAGACACGGACGAGCCGTCGTCAACACGCTCGCCGTTGTCCCCGTGATCCAGACCGATGCCGACATCCAACTGCCCGTTTTTGACATGGGGAGGTCCATACGACTCATCTAGACGTGCAACCGTATGCGCAGCATCAACAAGTTCCCCAAGTTCGATCTCGTGAAACTCGCGACCAATGATCGTCGGAAAGGCCGAGGCAATCACATTTGGAATCGAGCCGAAAACGAGTTGATCCTTTAATAAAATTCGATAGTCGACATAGAGATGGATGAGAATCTTATAAACCGCCAGTCCTTGCTCTCTGGTAGACGCCTCCGCATACAACTTGCGGCCTGCTGGCAGCAGGATGGCATTGAGGTACGATATCATTGCCTGTAGCAAACCTCGGCGGTCATCATCGGATGCATCTAAGCCAGTCCATCGCTCAACTAAAGTTTCAAGCTGGAGTCCGAAATCTTCGAACCGTTCACGATATTTTGTACCTCCAAAGGCGAGAAGCACATAGGCGGTCTCCGAGACCATGGATCGATAAACCCCGGTGTTCAGAATATGCATCGTCCCATACGGAGAGAAGGATTGAAAAAAGGTTGTAAGCACGCGATCTAGGAGTGCTAGACACGATGGGTGCTGGCGAAACCTTTCAACTTCAGCAAGAGACGCAACAAGCATACAATGCCTAAACGAACGTTCATCAGGGGAGATGGCTTGGGCCAAACTCTCCACCGATTCTCCTGCAATAATCTTATCCAAGACAACCGTTCTAATCCCAAGTGCTAAGCGCTGAAGATTACGGGAAGGGAGAAGAGGAATATGAACCTGCGCATAGACCTCTGTCAGTCGATGAGCCACATCCGCCAGACTTTGCTCTCTGAACCATTCTAGGATGGTCGCCACAGCATTATCGAGGTCTCCATGTACCTGTAAACAATACAAGCCTACAGAAATCTGGGCTTCATCCCCTCTCGTCACTAGTTCTGACAACAAGGCGCTGTCACCTACGACACCTACAGACAGACCAAGCCGCCGCATTGATAAATCATCTTTACACAACTCAACAAACTGGCGAACGAAACGCGTACGTTCGGTGTGCTTCAGTAACAGGCGATCGATGTGTCGATAGAGCGTCATGCGTGCACCGCCCCCATCGAAGGACTCCGGCTCTTGATCCAGTTGAAGCAAATGATGAAGAAGCCAGGGCACATAGTCTCGCTCTCCAACATTGCCTCGCTTCGATAGTTCAGTCGCAATACGCTCAGTGTAAAGCCCCCAGAAATATCGGGCATCGTCGGTATTCAAAGTAAGATCCATGAAATCCGTTAAGACGTACGGACCAACTCGCTCTAATGCTGGTAAGAGACCTACAATCCTCTGGCAATAGGCTGCTCGATCGGACGGCGGTAGAGGTCGCAACTTTTTGGCGAACCCGTTGCACAATAGTGCATTGACCATTTCGACACTCGAGACGACATGACGCTCTTCTAAGAGTTCAATCAATCGTAGCCGACGACCGTCCCGTAATTGGATGAAGGTCTTCGCCTCGTCGAGTTCATATCGCCACAGATAAGAATCAACTACTTCTGGTCCCAGTTCAGCATCTGCATTCAGCGCCAAATGTACCAACAGATCAAAAATCACTTCCGAAATGACATCGGCTTGAAATTGCTCGTTCAGTTGATCATACACTTGAACTCGTCGTTGTTTGACGATGCTCCGCAAATCACTGGGCTGCTCATTTTCACGCTCGTCGACCACTCATGCCCCTACGTCTACCTTCATCATCGAATGCTATGCTCGTTCTGATCACTTCGCAAGTCCGTTGCGTCGCTTGCTTAAATCAGGTCCAAGGATTTCTGCGGTTATGATCTGAGTTGGTTGTCGTGGCTTCCCCCCCGCGACGGTTGGTTTACGCGCGAGATGCCTCACGAATTCCAAGTCGCGACACTGCCCAATCACCGTCTGCGTACCATCAAGCCAGGTGGTAGGTCGCAACATGATAACCAATTGCAGCCGACCAAAATCACCGGGACCCTTGACAACCGACAAGACTCCAGCTTTTTTGTGACTGCCTGTTCTAGGTAAATCAAAGCCGAGTGGCTTCTTCTCGATGTTACTCATCGTCGATTTTCGACAACCCATATGCACAAAGTAATCCATCACCGCTCGACAAATGAAGCTGCCATCAAAATGTTTAGACTTAATTTCATCAATGACCTTCGTCGTGATCTCTTTGCTCATGTCCAATGTGCAATTGATTTCGCCCTCGGGTGTTGTGAGCTTTAGGCGAGACGCTTCTGGTTTATCAACCCGTTTCGGCTGTGCATACCCAAGAGAGAAGATACACGCAACGAGTACCAAACCCGTGAGATGAGAGGATCTGGATTTCATAAGTGTCCTCCTTCTGATTTCGTTGGCAAAAAAGCCGTACTTTTCAACGGTCTACCTAAGAAAGCGCCCCATAGGTTTCCAAACAACCCCAACAATTCTGGCATATCATCAGCACGCGCCCGCTCGTATTTATTTTGCCATGCGGCATCCAATGATTGAAGCGCCTTCGGTGACACGCGATGTGCATTCGCACAGTGTTCCAAATGCACAGCTCCGCCATGGTCAAGGCTAAAGCCATTCGGAACAGCACCACTCACCGAACATGGCCAAGGGGACAAACTCATCCCGATGGAACCGAATACGGCGAGCTGCCAGGTCAAGAGCCTGAAACCATCGGCAGCGACGTCTTCCAGATATCTGAGATACGCAAGTATCAAGTCGAATGTATTTTGTTCAAGAGGCACATCATAAGCCAAATTGCGAGAGAGTTCTAAGACGTAGGACAGATGATGAAAGGTTTGAAGATCACGTGTCGCTCTTCCGACACTTGCCTCAACCTTTAACGGAAACAACTTCGTTTTCCCTCGGACAACTCGACGCTCGCATAGAATCACATTCCCAAGCGACATTAACCCTTGGAGCTTTCTCTGTTGAGCAATGCCGGCAAGAAACAATGTTTCAGTGCCTCTATCTTCGGTGAGCAATTGTACTCTACGCCCCTTGTCAC
>JBMYRY010000426.1:0-3317 GCA_049602795.1 Bradymonadia bacterium | reverse complement strand
AGCCCGTTTCGGTTTGAATGTAGACGTCAGCAACCCAGATTGGAGAGTAAGCGGCGTGTGTATCAAACGATAATGTCTAACCCGCTCATGCTTGGACAGTTTTCGATTCACTCGAGCGACTAACTGTTGAATCTCGTGTTCTAGACCAGGCGTATCTACTTGGCGACCAGCATCCATCAAGAATATAAGGGCTACCGGATATGGTCGATCTGAACCATACACAACCGCATGGTCTACATTGGGATGGTCTCTCAAGCGACGCTCGATCTTCGCCGGCGATACATAATAACCAGAGCTATTCTTAAAGAGATTTTTTTTGCGGTCAGTGATCGTCAGATAACCGTCTTTAGTCAAATGACCAATATCGCCAGTATGCAACCAGCCATCCTCAGCTAGGAATGCGCCACCACCATCATTTCCACCCAGATACCCCATCATCACGTTGGGACCTTTGACTAGGATTTCTCCCTCGCGAGTCAATCTCAGCCGCACATTGTCGAGAGGACGTCCAACAGTGCCAAAATTGAAGGCAGTGGGACGATTCACCGAGACGATGGGGGCTGCTTCAGTTAACCCGTACCCTTCTAGTACCAGCACACCCGCAGCAAAGAAGAATTCCGCGGCCTCCTTGCCCAAGGACGCACCACCGGACACGATAAAACGTAAGCGGTCACCCAATAGTCGACGAATCGGGGCGAGCAAAGCCCGGACGAGTAAGCGGTTCGAATGACTCAAACGACTCAGGAACGGTATTTTGCGGTCGGAGTAGCGCTGCATTCGATGAGACATGTTCAAAGATGCAGCAAACAAGAGTCTGAAGGGTAGCGCCTGACGCCGATGCTCAGATTTAATTCGAGACAGGATGGTCTCGAGTAGTCTTGGCACGCCCGTAATGATTGTTGGTCTGACTTCCTGTATGTCCGTAAGTAACCGATGAATGCCCGCTGAATAATAAATTGATGCGCCAGCAAATAAACATGGGAGATAATAACCGGCGATGCGCTCAAAACTGTGACCGAGTGGTAAAAAGGAGAGCAAGATATCCTCTGGACCGACGGCGATAGCCCGCGACGCGGCCTCGCAATTGCTAATCACATTTCGATGAGAAAGCATTACCCCTTTAGGTTCACCGGTGGTCCCCGAGGTGTAAATAATAGTGAGAAGATCCTCTGCGCTTACGGCATTACGATAAGCATTTATGTCGCTCTCTGATGACTCTCCGAGATTTTCAACCTCGACGAGACTCATGACCGTCAGCCCCTGTGGCACGTTGCTAGGCGCTCGAGTTTGAAGCGTGATTGCTACTTCGACTCCGCAGGCAATCAGATCCAGCATAAACGCATCGGTCAAGACCTTCGACTTATTGACGAAAACCACTCTCGGCATGGCATCTCTTAGGATGAACTGAATTTCCGAGGTCGCATAGTTTGTTGACATCGCCACCGTCGGCACGCCGATCGCCGCACACGCCTGGTCCGCAATAACCCATTCTATACAACTATCCGCGAGCAACGCGGCGCGATCACCAGGCTGAACCCCAAGCTCGACCAGCCCCAGCGCACCACTCTCCACCCGAACAAGCATCTGTCCCCAAGTCAAGGGGCGCCAATGGTGGCGGGTACGCGAGTAGACCATCGGACGACTCTTTAGGCGCAGGGCCTGCTCCCGAAACAGGTTCGGGATTGTGATTTTTTTAGATATCTCTGACGTAAACACAGATGTTTTCTTTGTCTAATTTCAATCGGTCGAGCAGGCGCTCGAAATGCCCGAGACTGTGACTCGAAACCACTACAAGCGATCTACTCAGACAATGGTCTGCGATGCTTGCACGAAACGCTGGCTCATGACAAGCTGTCATCGACAGGAACAGCACACCACTCGAAATTAGGACAAAAACTTGGCGTTAGACTTCCCCCTTGGATATACCCCTGAGCGCGAATTGGGCGAAGGTTCAATGGGACAAGTATGGCTAGCTCGAGTTGCCGAGAATGATGGGCATTGTGCAGTCAAGGTACTCAATCTAAGAAACGATCGCAAAGGCTCTGCAGAGCGCTCATTCAATCGCGAAGTACGAGCAATGGCGCGACTAGAGCATCCTGGAATCATTCAAGTCTTTGATTTTGGTCGGACGCAAATGGGGTCGCCATTCGTGGCAATGGAATATGTGTCGGGCTCAGCTTTGAATCCCTACATGAGAGGACCGTGGACTTGGGGGCAACTATGGAACGTCCTCAACGAACTGCTGACCGCTCTTGCTCATGCCCACGCTCGAGAGATTGTTCATCGAGATTTGAAGCCGGGCAACGTGATCGTCATCCCTGAAGCATCGGGACCAGGTTCGGTGAAGTTAGCAGACTTTGGAATCGCTCTCGCGATTTCCGAGGCACAAAAAGCCGACCGACGGATTGAAGGTACACCAGCATATATTGCCCCTGAGGCCGCCTCCGGGAGTGTTGCAGACATTGGTCCGTGGACTGATCTATACTCGTTAGGCGTCATGCTTTTTGAAATTTTGACCGGTGATCTCCCTTACCGGGGTAGACACCTCCTTTCGCATCATCAGACAAGCCCACTACCTCAACTACGCCGTCGTGCCGATGTTGAAGCGCCCGATGGCTTGCTGAAACTAGTGGCGAGGTTATTGGAGAAAAAACCATATCGTCGTTTTCGTTCTGCATCGGAGGTCATACGCGCGGTGCGAGAACTCGGCGTGCCCTCACCTGAACCCTTGCATGATCTCGATAGTCACTTCTTGCTTGATGACAGCTATAACGACTTCAGTTCCACCTCGATGGTGACCCCGCCGACAACGCTAAAGGGATGGGCTGGTCCCGGGCTCTTCCACCTAAAGGAACCAACTTTGGTTGGGCGACACGAAGCTCAAAATCGTCTCATGAGCATGGTGAACCGTACTTTAGCGGGTCAAGGACCATTCATTGCCATTATCGAAGGAGAGGCTGGTCGTGGAAAAAGCAAGCTCGCGAATTGGATTCGTGAACAGGTAGAATCATCAGGTGATATGAGTACAATGGTGATTCGCAGTGAACCGCAGAGTGAAGCCGGTGGCGGTCTGCGGCAAGCGGTATTACGTTTCGTTGGAGCGCCTACCGCTGACCGAGAGTCTAGCTACGACATCTTCCTGAGCCATTTCAATGATCCCGTCAAAGCGCAAGAAGCAACTGATACGCTCTGGGCCGGTATACCGGGTGAGAACGTCAACTTGGACCAACGTCTAAACAATGCGGTTCGCCTATTGCAAGACCTCATTGAGGACATGCCTTTTCTGCTATGGGCTGACGATGCACAATGGTCCCCAG
>JBMYRY010000425.1:0-3321 GCA_049602795.1 Bradymonadia bacterium | reverse complement strand
TGATGATGCAAGCCTCCTTGAACGCATGCCTCGTCTAAAGGATGATGATGGCTTACAACTCGCGGCACTCGAGTGTCTACATCACCTTAAGAGCCGTGAGGCACGACGGATTCTCTTCCACGCGAGCCACGAAGGCAAAGGCAAATCTCGTATTGTCAAACGGGCAGAACAACTTTGGGAACTGACCAAGAATATAGGCTATGGGGAACCCACGTTCCCGCGCTCATTTCACGACCCTGAATGGACCGAAGAAGACATCTTCGACTTTGAAGCCTATCTCGATAGCGCGCCGAGTGCGCGAGCCGACGCATCACGCAAAGCCGAAAAGAGCGGCGTTGTAGGTTGGGTCAAGAGCCTCTTTGGTACCGACAGCGAAGCCAAGGATGAGAGTTTCGAATCCCTTGATCAGCCTGAAGATACTGAAGGAGACATCGCTGAATCTAATGACCCTAGCGCTGTACAACAGATTGAAATCGATTCGGAGATCGACCGAGACTCATCGTCTATTGACACCCCTGTTGAACAACTGTCAGAGGACGACGTCTCAGAGCTCATTGAACCGGAAGTGGGCTTGCGAATCGAAGCAATGATTCAGCGTGCATCCCGAGCTTGGACCGGTGATGTACCCATGGTCTTTGCCTTCCACCGGGCAGATGACGATGATCAGGACCCACTATACACAGAGACTCAAAGTGAAGTGCGAATCACCGCAGGCAGATTTGAAGTCGTTTTGGGCGAGAAAACGCCACTACCTGACCTACCCAAAAAAGTCTGGCTGAGTATCGAAATTGATGGGCAACTACTTGACCAAAAGCTCGAAGTTACCCCCTATCGATCTGTCATTCAGGGCTGACACTCAGGGAACGATTTCAAAGACAAGCCATCCACTCAGTTTCTTCGCGCCCTTTTTCACGCGGCGTCCAGCAGAATACGCGACCTCAAATTTATCCTTGTGTTTGAATTGTCCCGCCAGGGTGTTTTTCGCGTTTTCAAGTTGGTCGAGATAAAAAGGACTGACTGTTGCACGACCTAGGGCATAGTCGACGGCATTTTGCATTTCTGGACTCGGCAGGTCTGGAGGAAACTCCATTCGCATGGCCACGACCCTCTCCGATTCAACGGAGAGCGTCATTACGGTTCCATTGACGTGTTCAAATCGATTATCACCACGCGCTTCCCAGTAGATGTTGTTGAAAACCGCCTCGATCAACTGAATCGACTCTCCGATCAGCCCATTCATTTGAGCGTATCTAGCATTCACTACCGGTGGCTTTGGCACTGCCTTTATCGGTGGTTCAAAAGGCGGAATCTCTTCAACATCCCGCCTTGGCTTCACGCGCTGACTTGCCAACCTCGGCGAAACACTACGCTCAGGTACCGCGGTCGGCGGATTCACAGGCGTGGCAACCATCTGCCGAGGAGAAGGGTCCGGTGAAAGCAGGAAGAAGAGTAATCCACCTATCCCCGCAGCAACGGCGAAGACTTCAACGCGGCCAAAGGCGGACATGGGAAACTACCGACATTGATAGGTGAGCGGATCACACATTTGTCCAGATGGGCAATCATCGGCGACAGTACATCCGACAAGACCCCAGGACAACTCAAAGGCACCAGCCTCACCGTTCGTTCCATCAACGATCACGTAATACGGGCCTGGTGTGGTTGCCGGATCAAAAACCAGGGTTTCGCTTAATGCCCCATCCGGTGAACAAGCCACGCGATTCATGGGCGAAATGAGATTGCCGCAATCTGAGTACACATAGAGTGACAAGTCCCAACCATCGAGGGGTCTAGCGGTTACAAATGTAGGTCCACCCGCGGGTGGACTTAACCGATAGACAACATCGGCGCCCCGAGTATTGTAACCGGTACAGGTGTTGCCTTGAGTGAGCACGTAATCATCGTTTGCAGTCGCTGTATTACCCATCAGTGTACCGGATCCACCGATTGCCTCTGCGGAATCGCAGGTGTCATTTCCAGCAACATCACCAAGTGGCTCTACCACCATTTGAACCGTCACCCGGCCACGGCTAAACTCATCAACGCCTTCAATAATCAGAAAGTAGTCACCTGGTTCAACCCGAGATTCAAACCCAAAACCGCAGGCAACGGGATTCATATCATCACAGGCCCGCACCAAGCTTGCACCAACAGCAAAGCCTTGATCCACCGCCAATGCTTGGAGCCGGACGTCCGATGTTTCATTAAAATTTACTCGATAAATCGCATCCGGACCTCGCAATCCATCGCAGGTTGCGATGGCGTCAGTTGCCCGATCGAGGTTAACCGCAAATGATGTGACACCGTCAGGATTTAGAGGAAGGACCGGTGTTTCATCACCGCACACATCCGTACTTCCAAGTTCCGCGCTTGCTGGCGTGGCCGACAGGTCAAGACGGAATGTAGGCAGCGAGCCAACGTCACGCCCATCAACAATGACAAAATAAGTACCAGGTTGCTCGACAATAAATTTCAACTGCGCAGGATTAACCCGCGGTGTTGTTGGGTCATTCGCATCGTAACTCTGAGTGCTACATGCGATTTCAGATGCTGCATTTGCGCACCCTCTCCGCACGCTAAGAACGGGATCTCCCAGAGTCCCACCTGCCACACCGGATACCTTAGCGGTCACCAAGAGCGGCAAATTATCAGAATTGTCGAAGGTCACTTGATACCGATACTCACCTCCATCAGCTTCTGACGAGCAGGTCGGCACCATTTGATCATCGTCTCCCAAAACACCCTCGAGCGTCATTGAATCACCCTGCCAACTCACTGGCTGGGCTTCTGCGCACGCATCTTCTAAACGAGAGTCGAATGCCTGCAGTAGCACCTCATAATTGCCAAAGCCTTCGATGGAGTTCAGAAGCAAGCAATACTCGCCGTTCCCCGCTCGAGTGCTAATATTCGTCTGCTCACCAGATCGACGCCATTGACCCGTCGCCACCGAGTCACCATTGGGACGAATCACTTCGCCTTCAACAACCAAATCGCCACTCACAACATTGACGTTCACGAAGAGTTGCTCTTGATTATTCATGTTAAAGCAGAAGGTATCTTGATTTAACGGACAAAGTGTCCCCGAAAGCTTCTCTTGATCAAATCCGATCTGTCCGGCTTGCCGGACCCGTCGAGCTCGCTCGACGGTGTCATCACCCACAGAACTGTCGACAGCATCCTCAACACATTCAAGTCCCGCATCTTCGATGGTCAACTCAAGCGTATACGTCTCTGTCGAACCAGCTGCACTGTCTTGGGTAACTTCGATAAAGATCTCGAGTTCATTGGGAAAGGGTCCAACGACGATCGTTTCATTCGGTT
>JBMYRY010000424.1:0-3324 GCA_049602795.1 Bradymonadia bacterium | reverse complement strand
CTACGCGCAACTGTTTTCACCGATGAACATGATTTAAGTCTCAGCTTAGGCAGATGACGCGTTGATGGCCTGCTCGAGCTTGAGATTTGAATTTTCCGGTTGTTCAAAGATGAGCACGCTATCCTCTCTTTTCTCCACAAAGCGTACGAGGAAGGGGGTATTTGCGACAACATTCATTGCTGCGTCTGGGATGAGTCCGTATTGGCCATCCACAGTAATCCGGGTGCCAGCGGGCTGCGAACTTTCTGCGTGCGCCAGGTAGAGTCGACCACGTTCAAAGCGCTTGCTTTGATTGTAAAGCAGATGAACTGCATGCCTGACACAATTCACATCGGGACCGTTAATCACCGCAAGTCCTTGAGAGGTGAGTTCAACCCGGCATCCGCTTGATTTTTGAAGTTGCTTTAGATTCTTACCGCCTCCACCGATGATCCGACCAACATCGTTTTGCCTAATCAGCATAGTGGTTGAACATCGGGTCAGGTCAAGGTTGTCTTGTGTGCAGGCATGCCAAATCGGTGTGATCTTTTCGAGCAAGGCATGGATACCGACCTCAGCGGTTTTGATGGCTTTGACGAACACGTTCGCGTCAAGGTGCGGCGCTTTGATGTCGAGCTGAAGTGCTGTTATGCCGGAGGCTGTACCAGCTACCTTTAGGTCAAACTGGCTTGCATGATCCTCATCTTCAGTTAAATCCGTAAACAGAATCGGGGTTTGAACGGTACCGAATAGACCTACAGAAACTCCCGCAACCGGTTTTGAAAAGGGGATGCCGGCTTGTGCAAGAGCTAGCGAAGCACCCATAACTGATGCCATTGATGATGAGCCATCAGCGGACATAATTTCGCTCGTTAACCGAATTGCGAAGGGAAAGTTGTCCTTGCTTGGCATGAGCGGGCGCAAAGCGTTTTTGATGAGGTTGCCATGCCCAATTTCGCGGCGATTTGGCATGTGACGTCCAAGTAGCCCCAGATTAGTGGAGAACGGGTGAAAATTATATTGGACGATAAGGCGGTCCCGTCGCATGCCATAGTAAAAGTCGGCTACGTCCTGAAGTTCTCGGGTAGAACCCAACGTCGCGAAAACGAGCGCGCATGTGGCACCTCTCGAAAATTGAACAGCACCATGTGCAGTTTCACTCATTTGAGCATTGATGTTGAGGTGTCTGATGTGATCGGGCGCGCGACCATCCAATCGGCTCCCTACCTTCGCCTTACTGCGGATGTATTCCGACCATGCCTTGTTTACTGTGTCATGACAGACGTCGTGTACCGAGGCAATATCTCGCCTCAGTGCGAGCCTTCGGTTCATGTCCTTCGAGGCCCAGACCGCCTCGAAATCAAAACCTGCTGAGTCATTCGAAGAGTCGGTACCATTCATCTCTGCGGTATCGAGTTGTTCGCAGTATTCCTTTAATTCGTCAATTCGGGCTGTCAGCATTTCACAGACCTGATCGGGTAACATCTCGGGGAATGACCCCTCCGCCATGACCAGACCTCGGCGCTGAACTGCTATCGATAATTGTGAACCGTCGGGGTCGGTGAATGATGCACCAAGAATGATGGTGTCACAAATCTGAGCATCCCGCAGGGCAAATGAAACACCTAACATGGAAGCCTGAAAGAGATCGACCCCTGGGCGTGCGCTCAAAATCATGACCGAGATGACAGTTTGTACGCCTAATCTGTTCGGATAATGGGGGCGCACACTTCGGTCAATGAGTCGGCTCATCAGGATCTCTGGTTCTGATGGACGAGTTTCTCGCTTGAGGAAGTTACTCGGAATCTTTCCGATGACTGAAGCCCGCAGTCTAAAATCGACACTGAGTTGAGAAAGCGTTTTATCCGTCATCGGCGAGGCATCAATAACCGTCAACAACTCAACACCGGTGGTTCGAACCAGTACGGCCTTGGTTGCCCGTGCAACGAATTCAGCGTTCTCAATTGTGAAGTGCTGATTGCCTAAGTGGATAGTGTGCGTGGGCGTCGACATGTGACTCCCCTTGTGGATTGAAGGCGTAGATGTGTAGCGTTTGCTTTAGAGGCAGGGGAATCAGGTACGAAGGACGTCGCCTAATTTCATTGCCAAGCCCATATTGCCAGCAATCGCGAGCTTGCCTTGCATGAAGAGCGCCGGTCCCTGAACAGAACCATCTACAAGACCAACAAAATCTTCGGCTGCGAGGGTAATCGTGCAGTCTGCATCGTCAGACTCACCGCCACTTACGACGCAATCACGCAGATTGACAACCCAATCGCCGCCATCGTCACCGGTGACATGGAACTGATAAACTGCATCGATTTCTCTAGCTGCGTCTTGCTGTGCAGGGTCTGCTAGGCGCTCTGCGATTCGAACTTCAAAAATTTCTTTGGGTGTCATGTTCTTCCCCCGGTCTGTCTGATTTCTTTATCGTTGATCGTCGAAGGGATTCCACCACTTCGTTGATGGGCGGAATCTAACTTTACTGGTCACTCGTGTCAACTGTGATCGGTGTCTACCATCGAATGTCGCTTCAGAACCCCTCTTTGACTCCGCCCTAAAAACGCAGTGAACTGTGTGTACCAGCTTGAAGGGGTAACCGGTCCTGGTGGCTGTTCGGTGATCGAATAGAAACATTGTCGGAATGCTCGGCGAATCTCTTGCTCTGTTTCAGAGGGAAACTGAGCACGTGCAAGCCCTTTGCGATTCAAACCCAAAAGCCGTGCTCGGTCGCCAGCGGCAATAGAAAACGGAGGGACATCCTGAGACACCATTGAGTTCGCGCCAATGAAGCTATGACACCCAATCTGAACAAATTGATGAATCCCCGCATATCCTCCGATATTGGCGTGGTCTTCAATACGCACATGACCAGCTAAACTACTGTGATTTGCAATGGTCGAATGGCTGCCGATCGTACAGTCGTGTCCAACGTGCGTGTAAGCCATAAATAGGTTGTGATCTCCGATGCGGGTGATCCCTGACGCTTGAGAATGTCCGAGAGAAATTGTACAGCCTTCAAAGAAGCGGTTTCCATCTCCAATGACGAGCTGCCCATGTCCTTCATCGTGTGCCCTGACTTGAGGGGCACTCCCGATATGGGCGAATGGGTAGACAATACAGTCATTTCCAATTTGGGTGTGTTCACCAATCACGGCGTATGGATGAACGATTGTGCCTGTGCCTATGGACGCGGTTGGGGCAACGATTGCGGTGGGATGAATCGTTGTTGTGCTCTGGAGTTGCTTTGACGCTTTAATCTGAATTGTCATGACTCTAGTATGGTCATTTTTTTCAACTTCGCCAAGCGTCGTAATCGAGCGATATTCTCTTCGATGGGATGTC
>JBMYRY010000423.1:0-3325 GCA_049602795.1 Bradymonadia bacterium | reverse complement strand
ACGAAAAGCGTCGTATGCTAGAGACCATTCAAAGCGGTGTAGTGCCTCTGTAGTGATACCAAGGTCACATCGATGGATCTGAGTGCTCGCTAACGCCTGATCGAATGTACTCTCTTCGATTGGGGCGCCCAAACAGTTGCATTGGCTTGGTAAACAGAATTGTCCTGCTTGACCGACACGTTCGCATGTTGAATCTTCTGGGCACTCAGATTGCATCATGCACGGCATTCCGCAGAGCCCACCGATTCGTTCCGGATACCCAGGCAAAAGAGTCGAAAGGCATGTTAGGTCATCCGGACACGCTTCATCCTCCGTACAATTAGGGATAGCGGGGTGCTCAAGGCGTCCGCATCCTTCAGGTCCTTGGACCCAATCAGCTTGGCATCGATTATCGACGCATCGACTAAAGCCAGGTTGACACGCCTCGTCCTCCGCACACGCCTTGGTACAGTAGCCTCGATCACCAACGCGCTCACAGTGCGTAGCACCATTCTGGCAGTCATCATCATCCGTGCAGTTGCCTCCAAAATCAGTGGGTGGAAATGCCGCGCATGAACCAGAGAAAGGAACACATTGAGAGTCCTCCTCGGAGAGTTCGTAACATGTCGTGCCTCTTGGGCAGTCTCCTTCTGTAGAGCACGGTTGACCACAGAATCGCTCCCCAGTGGTTTGATTGGTTAAACATTGAGCGCCTTGTTGACAGTCTTCATTTACCTCACAGGGACTACAGAGTTGACTATTGGAGTGTGTCATCGCATCCATGGGACGAAGGTCTAAATCGGGCGTTGCTGCATCCAATGGGTCACGGGGTGGCTCTAGGTCCGGTTCAGTCAGACTTGCATCGACGGGTACAAATGGGTGTTCCGCTGGAGATGGGGTGGTTTGCTCGGAACACCCAAGACCGATGCAGATGTAGAGAGAGAGCATGAGCACAGCATTTTTCATATGAACCCTCCGTGACTCTCGGTGAGTAATTTTGCACTACGCCCAGTTTGTTTTCGGGGCGTTGGTAATTATCGGTGCAACGCACATCTGTTGACAAACATTTTCCGTAAGCTCAGGTTTGGCGATCAAAAGTGGGCTTAACTCAATGCAATGAGTCTAGATTCTGGTTCAGCGTTTGTATGAAAACGTCATATGAAAAAGGCTGAATGGTCGTCTGGTACATGTGATGTGTCTCACAATTCTGAGCCTTGGTGTTTTGCTTGATTGACTCTCCATTAACCAACGGCTAATAGAAGTGGTCTAAAAAGCAAGAGGACATGAGTTATGGGCAGTTTCTATCGTACACATACTTGTAATGACTTGACGATTGACGCCGTTGGCGAGCGTGTTGTTCTTTCTGGTTGGTTGGCCAACAAACGTAACCAGGGTGGGATTATCTTTGGCGTTTTGCGAGATCACTACGGAGAGACACAGGTTACCATTGAAGCGTCCGAAAATGCGGAACTGTATGCTCATCTTGATGAACTCCGGCTGGAAACTACAGTTCGAGTAGAAGGTGTTGTGAGAGCAAGACCCGGCAACCAAGGGAACTCGAAGATGGCTACCGGCGCCATCGAGGTAGAACTGTCTACATTAGAGGTGTTGGGACCGTCGAAAATTCTGCCGTTTCAAATTGTAGACGGTACGGGCGCGAGTGAAGCGACTCGTTTGCAATATCGTTTCTTGGATTTACGTCGGACTGAGTTACACAAGAACATGGTCCTTCGATCACGGGTGATCTCATTTATTCGAGAATCCATGATTAAGCTTGGTTTCTTGGAAATGCAAACACCGATTCTAACCGTAAGCTCGCCTGAGGGTGCTCGGGACTATTTGGTGCCATCACGCGTGCACCCAAATAAGTTCTATGCGTTGCCGCAAGCACCTCAACAGTTCAAGCAATTGTTAATGGCGTCTGGATTTGACCGATATTTTCAAATCGCGCCGTGTTTTCGCGATGAGGATGCGCGAGCGGATCGGTCGCCTGGTGAGTTCTATCAGCTAGACCTAGAAATGGCATTCGTTACGCAGGAAGAGATCTTCGAAGCCGTAGAGGCATTGATGGTCGCAGTATTCACTGAGTTTTCGGATTGGAATGTACCCACGCCATTTCCTCGAATACCATTCAAAGAAGCAATGCGGGATTACGGTAGCGATAAACCAGAACTTCGCTTTGGCATGAAGATTCAAGACGTCTCCGATATCTTGGCCGATTGCCCACTTGACTTCATTAGTCAATGTATCTCGTCCGGTGGTACTGCACGTGCGCTTGTGGTCCCCAATGTGGCTGACAGATCGCGTAAATTCTTTGATGGTCTCGATAAGTTTGTCCGGCGGCATGGTGCCGGTGGTATGGCTTGGGTTGCTTTTCCAGAAGGCGGCGATGTAAAGGGGTCTATCGCGAAAAAGCTTGAGCCGGCTCAACTGGATGCGTTGCGCGCTCTACCAGGCTGTGACGTCAATTCAGCAGTGATGATTCTGGTTGGAGAAGATCATGAGAAGACGTTGACCTATACTGGGCGACTTCGGGTCGAGCTTGGGAATCAGCTTGAACTGCATGAGCAAGATACCTATCGCTTCTGTTGGATTGTCGACTTCCCGATGTACGAGTGGAACGAAGACGAAGGGCGAGTGGATTTTTCTCACAACCCGTTCTCCATGCCCCAAGGCGGTATGGATGCATTAAATTCCAAGGACCCACTGGATATTTTGGCTTGGCAATACGACATTGTGTGTAATGGAATTGAATTATCGAGCGGTGCAATTCGAAATCATCACCCAGACATCATGGTCAAGGCATTCGAACTCGCAGGCTATACGAGAGAAGATGTTGAGAGCCAATTCAAGGCGCTATTCAATGCGTTCCAATATGGTGCGCCGCCCCACGGCGGTTTGGCACCGGGTATCGACCGCATTGTGATGTTGCTGGCTCATGCTCAGAGTATTCGGGATGTCATTTTGTTTCCCATGAACCTCAAAGCGCAGGATCTCCTCATGGGGGCACCGAGCACCGTCTCTCAAGAGCAATTAGATGAGTTGCACCTTAAGCTTGTTGAGCCTGAGAAAAACTCAGACTGATCGTCGAATCTGTGGAGCGCCGCTCTCATAGTTTGAGGTGTAATATTAGATGATTACCGCTGGAGGTGCGGTGAACACACGTACTCTCTGACCGATTCTCCTTAAGATGTGTAATGGATACTTTTTGAATCCTGTCCAACCTTTCCGTGCCCCTAGCGACTCTTGGTCAATGCCTTGTTAATGGCGAAGGGGCTCTTTTTCGAAGATCCCCGTAAGCCAGTTGCAGCAAGAGCCCTTGACGCACTGCATTCGCCTATTAATA
>JBMYRY010000422.1:0-3327 GCA_049602795.1 Bradymonadia bacterium | reverse complement strand
ACGGTCCCCAATCTCCGTACGCATAATCGCCTCCGAAATATCACGCAACGTGCCAACGGGATCGCGGACCTGAAAGAGATAGTTCTGCAGATTGCTGATCTTGTAACGAACTTCCCAGTTGACCAAAACCAGATTTAAGTCCCCAGTCAGCATGGTCGCTTCAGATAGAACCTCTGGGCTAGTATAATCGAATTGACTCTTTACGCCCGCGGAGATGGTTCGATACCCAAATTCCGCTTGATGTACGGTGGTTACAGCGCCCTTGTAGACTTTGTCGATACCAAAGGGTAGGCGTCCATGAAAGCCCGGTCCTACGATAGATTCGACACGCCCCAGCCTCAAGATCACTGCCTCTTCATTTGCCTCTACCGTGAAATACGCGGTTGATGCGCCCCACAGAACAAGAAGAACTGCCACAGCGCTCCATAGTGTTGCAAATGCCTTCTCGGGCGCGATTTCAGGCGGTTGAAAATCAGGTCCCGAAGGTCCGCCACCCGAGCCATTTGAGCCGCCGCCAGCGCCTCGTTGAATATCTTTAATCCAGTCAAACTCCGCCATGAAGTCTCCGTATTGATCAGTTGTGGTAAAAAATTGTGCTAACGCCGTTTGAGTCTACGCACACCCCAGATAAGAATTAGAACCCCGAAAGTAAAGAGAATAATCTTTGGATTCTTGACGAGCCTCACAAACACAAACGTAAGTAAAAGCCACAGCCCCTTAATGACCAACGAGGGGACTTGTGCCTTCAGCGCTTCGAGTAACGCTGACCGAGTCGATGATGGACTTTGGACCGGACGAAATCCTGCCTCGCGATCGTATTGAGCTCTCAGACGAGTATCCCTCAAGACCGTGTAAGCATGTTGGGCAGCAGCCAGTTTCGCTGCTGCCAGATCCTTTAGTTCATTCTCTTCATGTTTGCTCGGGTGGTATTGTTCGGCGATATCGGCAAACGCCTGCTCAATCTCTCCGATAGTCGCGTTGGGCGCAACACCCAACGTCTCATAATGGTCTCCCATTCGGACTAAACCTTCTCTAACACCGTGGCAACACCTTGCCCTAATCCAATGCACATCGTCGCGAGACCAAACTGTGCATCATTTTCCTTGAGCGTGTGGGCTAATGTGCCGGTAATCCGTGCACCCGAGCACCCCAGAGGATGCCCAAGTGCAATCGCGCCGCCCTTGATGTTGATGATGTCCATGCGGTCTTTAAGTTTCATTTCATTAATTACCGCGAGCGATTGCGCCGCAAATGCCTCATTCAATTCAATATAGTCAATGTCTTCGAGTTTTAAGCCGGCGCGCTCCAAAGCTTTGTTCGATGCGGGCACCGGACCTCGACCCATGACCGCGGGGTCGCAGCCCGCCGCAGCCATCGATTTAATCCTTGCCAACGGGGTAAGGCCTAGCGCCTCCGCCTTCTCTTCGGACATAATTAGAAGTGCACTCGCACCGTCGGAGATTGCCGATGAGTTCCCAGCGGTCACGCTGCCCTTCGGGTCAAAGCTCGGGCGGAGTTTTGCTAAGGCTTCTACTGATGTTTCCGGTCTAATCACCTCGTCGTAATCCACCAGAAATGGTACGCCATCTGGGTCGTGTCCAAGTGTGGGAACCAGTTCATTCTTCCAAGCCTTGGTGTCGGTCGCATTCGCTGCCTTCTGGTGTGAGTCCGTCGCAAACGCGTCTTGCGCCTCGCGGCTTACCCCGTTGAGCTTGCCGAGCATCTCAGCAGTCAACCCCATCATTCCAGAAGCCTTAGCGGCGTTAAGGGACAGCGATGGATTGATGTCCACACCGTGAGTCATAGGGATGTGCCCCATATGTTCAACACCGCCCACAATGAAGATGTCCCCATTGCCGGTTTGTATCGACATCGCTGCGGTATGCACAGCGCTCATTGAACTACCGCACAACCGATTCACTGTCTGAGCAGGCACCGTATAAGGCACGCCGGCAATGACCGCGGCCATTCTTGCAATGTTGAAGCCTTGCTCTTTCGTCTGTTGAACACATCCCCATACAATGTCCTCGATATCTCCTGCTTTGACCGCTGGATTTCGCTCAAGTAGTGCCTTGATTAGGTGGGCTGACAGGTTCTCCGCTCGAACATTGCGAAAAACGCCATTCTTGGAGCGACCCATCGGGGTTCGGACTGCATCTACGATTACTGCATTTCTCATTTTCTATCTCCTGCGATCTGTCGATTATGCGTAGTAGCGTTCATTATTAGCCGCCATCTCGAGCATTCGAGCCGTCGGTTGGTACAATGGTCCATATTGCTCGAACTCCTTTGCCCTTTCGCAGAGCGCTTTAAGCCCCATACGGTCAGCGTACTTTAAGGCACCGCCGTGAAAGGGTGGAAAGCCGATACCAAAAATCAATCCCATGTCCGCCTCGTTCGGCGTATCCACGATACCCTCTTCTAAACACCGCGCGGTCTCGATGATCATTGGGATCATTAACCTGTCGATGATCGTCTCGTCGGTTATTTCGATGGGCGCCCCGTTGACGATGGACGCGAGCATTGGCTCTACGGTGTCGTCCGGCGCACGCTTCGGTCGACCCTTCTTATCAGGACTATAACTGTAATATCCGAGGCTGTTCTTTTGTCCAAAACGCTTATTCTCATACATCACGTCCAGTGACGATTTTTGATCGAATTTCATTCGGTCTGGATACCCAGCGGCCAACACCTCACCCACATGGTGTGCGGTGTCGATACCGACGACGTCTAACAAATAAGCCGGTCCCATAGGCCAGCCGAATCGTTCCATGAGTTTATCTATACGCTTAAAGTCGACCCCTTGACTTACTAGGATTTGAAAACCTGCAAAGTAAGGAAATAATACTCGATTTACGAGGAAACCAGGGCAGTCGCCCACAACGATGGGCGTTTTTCCGAGCGCGGACGCATATGCCACCGTGGTGGCAATCGTCTTTTCGCTCGACTTCTCTCCTCGAATGACTTCTACGAGCGGCATCCGATGAACCGGGTTAAAGAAATGCATACCGCAGAAGTTCTCCGGATGCTCAAGTCCCTGAGCAAGAGCCGATATCGAAATCGAAGACGTGTTAGACGTTAAGATGGTGCCTGGTTTACACGCTGCCTCAACCTCACCCAGAACAGCCTTTTTGATGCCTTCGTTTTCAACTACGGCTTCCACGACGATATCCACATCACCGAAATCACCGTAAGAAAGCGTCGGACGGATTCTGCCGAGAGTTTCCCCCATCTTTGCAGCATCAATCTTCTTTCGAGCAACTTGTTTGCCTAAGAGTTTATTGGCTTCAGCCAGTCCAAGTTCAAGCGCTGGTTCGGCAATATCTT
>JBMYRY010000421.1:0-3340 GCA_049602795.1 Bradymonadia bacterium | reverse complement strand
CTTCGAGGCAGTGATTAAGCAACCAACCAATCTTGGGTGAAGGCTTTAAATTAAATTCGTTGAGTATCCAGCGTCCATCAACGGCCAACTGAGATACACTTACTGGTGCACCGCGGTACGGCGGCAGAGCGATTAACTCGATAAACTGCTTAACATCCTGGGCGAAAACACCTCGGATACCAGCCTGAGCCAACGCCCCTACATCCTCTACAAAATCTAGCCCTACTTTGGCCCTAAGCCGAAAAACCTCAATTTGCTCCAAGCCTGTTCCATAATCAAACCCAAGGCATTCAAGCAAATGGACCACTGAATTCATTAACCGATTCGGGATCTTGATCGCTTTGGCGGCCGCCCTGAACAAATGCGGACATGTACGAAAAAGATGTGCAACGCGAAGCTCTAGCTTCAAAGGCAAACCGTTTAAACCTGCAAGACATACTCCTGCCTCGGATGGCCAAAACCTATCCCACATACCAGCGCTTTTCAATCGACTGATGCTTTCTGAAGCGCAAGATCCGAGTAGAAGCTTACTCATTTCTTGCCATATCCGCTCCACGCTCACGCGTTCAAAGACATCGAGCGTCCGACAAAGCGCTCGGTCGAGCGAGTCTTCCAATTCGAAACCTAGAACCGCTTTAAATCTTAGAGCACGGAGCGACCGGAGGCCATCCTCACTCAAACGCTCATGCGCATTTCCCACGGCACGTATAAGACCTGATTCAATATCTAAGCGCCCATCATGAGGATCAACTAAATGCCCATTTAGAGGATTCCAAGCAATCGCATTCATCGTAAAGTCTCTTCGCTGAAGGTCTTCTTCAAGACTCCGTGAGAAATCAACACGGTCTGGATGTCTCCCGTCGCTTGCCCCAACATCAACCCGATAGGTCGTAACCTCGAAGCTTTCCTTGTTCACGATAACGGACACCGTGCCGTGCTCGATCCCGGTTTTGATAACCTTCGGAAAAAGAGCAACCACCTCTTTGGGCTCCGCTGAAGTGGTAACATCCCAATCGTGAACCTGACGACCCATTAAGAGGTCTCGAACCGAGCCGCCTACACAGAAGGCCTCATGCCCTGCCTCTACTAGCCGGGCGAGTATATCCCTGAGAGAATCAGGAACTTGAGAAGGGTTCAAACGCTCTATTGCGGTTATTGGGTACACCTTCATCGGTTTGGCTTCCAATCGAAAAAGCATGATCAATCGATAGAGATACTCTACACAATATGGACCCGTTATACTAACCTGCATCGGCATACAAAAGGAAATCACCATCAGACGTTATCGAATCACATCATGGATAGGTTACTGCCTAGTTTTGGGTTTATTGGGCTGTCCATCGTCGCAAAAGCGAGTGATGGCGGAGAGAAACTCTTCTCCCACGTATCGGCTACAGCAATCTCTGCCCATTCATGTAATCATCCCTCCAGAATTGGCGAAGGTTAAGGGGATCAAGCGATACATTCATCAACAATTCGCGCTAACTACCGATCGGCTTAAACCACTTTTTGGACTTCAAACCCACCCTGTTTTCACCCCCCAAACAATCCGAAGTCTGAGGTTAACGCTCACGGTCAACACGCCTAGGCAAGTGGTCGATTATGGTGCGTTCGCCATTAACCTTCCACTCACCGTAGGTCAAATCGCGGAAAAAAACGGCAATCACCTCGCCAAGGAATTATCTCCATCGATTCTCCTCGCACTTGGACTGCCTTTACCCTGTGTATCTGGTGAGGTCATCACCAAGGACAATGCGTTCCTGTCTATAGTCGTTGAACAACATCTCGTCAGACGAGTGAACTCTCTCCAAATCACCCCCATCAGTCTCATGGAAGTGTCCAAAATGGTTTTACGCGGGATCAAGAATCATCCCTCAACACCTTCATGCTTCCAGAGCTTGATTGGATTAGAGCGGCTTCATCTGTGGGAAGACATGACCGTCAATGTGCACGCGATGGACGAACCCGCTGAAGGGTTTCTATCAGAGGCATACGTAGCGCTGTCGAAAGGAGATGCTAAAACAGCATATCAACTCTGTGCCGCCGTCGCTGAAAGTCGCCCGCAAACGGGCGCTGCTCGATGCGCCGCAAAGGCAGCGGATTCGCTTGGAAAGCAGACTGAAGCAATCCGCATGTGGCGCGCACATCTCGCCTTCTTTCCCGATGACCGTGACGGTCTTCTGGGTCTAGCCCGAATGACAGGTCGCCAAGGAGATGATGACGGAGCTCGGGCACTCCTCCAACAGAGCGTCGCCCGATTCCCCGAATGGATTGACGCAAAGATCGACCTAGGCATTGCACTGTATCGACTGAATCAAACCGAAAAGGCAAGAGCACTATGGCGTGAGGTCCTTGTGATCGATCCTACCAATGAAGATGTTCAACAGCTCCTGCGTCAATATTGACCAAATTCGAAACCACACAAGTCCTCAGACGCCGACCACAATTGATTCGCCATCTCCTCATCCTGAGCAGCCTTGCGAGGGGTCGTCAGTTTGCAGTCCGAATAATAGCCCCCCGTCAATCCTTCGACAGTTCTTCCCGTCGCTAGAAAGATAGAGGTTTCAGCACCTTTTGCAGGAGAAACCATGAATGGACTCGCACACTTCGCCAACCAACTGAAGATACCGGGATAGTCGTGTCCAAATCCGGTCTTCACAACCCCAGGATGAACGGCGTTCATACGCGGTCCATCAGGGAATCGGCGAGCAAAGCCCCGAGTGAAGAGAATGTTCATTAACTTGCTGGTCCCATACGCCACAAACGCTCGATACCGACGTTTCACAAATTCAAGATCGTCCATCCGCAAATCGGCAGTTCGATGCGCCCTCGATGCAACATTAACAACTCGGGCGTTCTGGTTCAGTGCAGGCAACAATCGATGCGTAAGTCCAAAATACGCCAAGTGATTAAGCGCAAGGTTCATTTCCACACCATTCGGACTAAGAGTTCGTTCTGGAAAATACCCACCCGCGTTATTGACTAACACCTCGATTGTTGACGTGGTTGCCAATACCTCTTTTGCCATTCTCTCAACATCCTCAAAACAAGAAAGGTCGCCAATAACGATGACCGGATCGATGCCGCCCGGTACAGCAATCTTTTGCGCGGCTTCGACTGCCTTTTCCCTTGAACGACACAGTAGAAAAACTCGATCTCCTCGCTTCGCCAGCGCGCGCGCTGTTTCCAACCCAATCCCTGAGTTCGCGCCAGTCACTACTGAATTAATACTGTCCACTCATGACCTCCCATATGTTCTGAATTCAGTGTTCAATCCGACGGGGCTTCCAGCGGCGATGAAGCCACAGCCATTGGCCGGGACGGTCCCGTACCCATGCTT
>JBMYRY010000420.1:0-3344 GCA_049602795.1 Bradymonadia bacterium | reverse complement strand
AGCAATAACTTGCTCGTAAACCCTAGATAATCTTCGATGGTAATGTCTGGCTGTAGCTGGAAAGCGCCATCGGAAACATTATAACCAATCAAGAAAGCAAACGCTTCTGGCAAGACAAATTGATAGGCAAACAATGCACCGCCAAAAAAGCACAGAGTTGAGACACATACGAAGGGCAACGCCAGCTTTCGTTCGCTGGAATAAAGACCGGGAGCGACAAATCGCCAAGCCTGAAACAGTATGAACGGCACAGAGACAAAGATGCCTCCGAGAATCGCAGTCTTAAAGTGGAACAGAAACGCGCCCGGCACGGTTCGAAACTTAAGCGCTGATTCTAAATTCTGTTGAGCAAGCACCTGAAAGAGTGGCTTGGTGATGAACACGAAGATCACATCGTGAAAAACGAAGCAGCCTATCGTGGCAACTAAGAGCACGACGACAGCACGCCACAATCGCCATCGAAGTTCCTCAAGATGCTCTAAAAATGGCGCCTTCGTTTCATCAAGTTGTTCGTGTTCTAGTTTATCCATCGCTCCGACCACGCTCCGATGTCGCTGGCGTATCTGCTGAAGCAGCTTCCGCTGTGACGCTACCACCAGCCTGTGTGCTCGCAGCGATTGTTGCTTGAGGCACAGCTTCATTCACGGGCTGCACATCGATGACCCCATTGGCGTGCGAGTGATGCTCTTCAGTGTCCAGTTCATCAGACAGCACAGACTCCAAAACCTCATCTCGAGCCTTTACGACATCTTCCCACGGTTTTACGAGCGGTTCTTTCAACTCCTCTGCCTGGATTGCGTCTTGGAGTTCTCGCGTTGCGCGGCGAGCCATACGCACGCCTCCACCAAGCGTCCTTGCAATCTGCGGAAGTTTCGACGGTCCTACCACTAATAACACGACAACGACAATGACGAATAGCTCACCGAAGCCGATGGAAAAAGGTAACATAGCGACTCTACCTAAACTCTCAGGTCTACAAAACGAACGAGATGTTCATCTCAGCGTGTTCTTACACCGGATCCACAAAATAAGAAAAGGAATACGCGTGGTCAAGTTGCTCCTTTTAATATCACGAACTGTTTACCCAATCCGACGGCGATCCCCCTTGTTTGAAAAAAGAGTGAGGAAATGGTTGCATTATGAGGGCACTTTTGGCATTGTTCCGCTCCCCTCGACCTACGCGTGACGGTCGGGCAGTTAAGGAGACATCGAAAATGGCTAAGAAGAGTAAAATCGCAAAGAACAACCAGCGTAAGGCGATCGTTGCAAAATACGCAGCTCGACGTGCAGACCTCGTGAAGGTTCTCAAGGATCCGAACGCATCGTTCGAAGAGAAGTACGACGCTCAGCGACAGATCGCTCGGATGCCACGAGACGCAAGCGCAACTCGAGTCAAGAATCGCTGTGCCCTCACCGGTCGTCCACGGTCGTACTACCGCAAATTCGGTCTTTCTCGTATCGCCCTGCGCGAAGAAGCGCTCAAAGGCAACATCCCCGGCGTCGTTAAGTCGAGCTGGTAGACCTGCCTTCCTCCTCACACTCAGCATGACTCTTCAGCCGCAGAGTTACGGTCATGCTCGCTAATCGTATCATTCTAGGTTTGGGCACAGCTGGTGTCGTGACCGGAACTGCGCTCTATTGGTGGTCCGATAAGATCGCTGGGATTACGACGCTGGTCAGCGGGTTAATTCTTTGGCTCATCTGGGTTGGCAAACACCTCAAAAGGAAATCGCGCTACGAACTCCGCGTTGAACGCGAAGGGCGGCTCCTAATCGTCATCACCTTAGCCATCGGCTTCGCTGCATTGAACACTGGAAGTAACCTCCTTTATTTGGTTCTGGGACTATTACTTTCGCTGATTGTAGCCAGTGGAATGCTCTCACAGCTCAACCTGCGTCGATTGGTGATTTCATCGCATTTTCACGACGACGTTCATGCGCAGGTCCCTTGCCTAGCTCGAATCGAGGTCAGAAATCCAAAACAGTGGATGCCCACCTTTAACCTCATTGTCAGGCTATCCTCATCAAATCGAACCACCACAACTCAATGCTTTTTCGAACATATCGAGGCTGCTCATGACATGAGCGGCTACACGTCATTCACCTTCCCTCGTCGGGGCAAACTATCACTCAGCGACCTTGAGGGACGGATTTCAACTCAATTTCCGTTTGGACTGTTTACAAAACACAAACGCTTCACTCCAACCGGTGAATTACTGATCTATCCATCTCCACACTCCACTCTAGATGCTGTGCAGATCGAAACACTCCCCAATAATGCCACGAAGCAACCTCAACACTTAGATGATGAACTCGATGCATTGAAGCCCTTTGCAGATGGTGATGATCTAAAGCGAATCCATTGGAAAAAAAGCACCGCTACTGAGCAATTAATCGTTAGAGAAGGTACCAAAACGCCTGGGGTAACCTGGAAGTTTAAGCTCGCACGAAGTGCATCCGCAGTCCCCTTCGATCCCCTGGAGGAAGCGTGGATCTCACGTTTGTACAGTTTTGTTCGTTGGGCAGAACGCTCAGGACAAGCCGTCGAACTATGGCTGGGCGATACGTTTCTTCCCTCTCCCGGCTTGCCAAACCCTCATGAGCAGATCGCTCGAGCACTTGCCGAACTGGACACAAGACATCTACCTTCCCGGTATGCTGATGGTGTAAGCGACGTGCGCGTCATTGACATCTCAAAGCCGCCCACGAAGGGTCGTGGCTGATGAAAAAAACGATGACTTACCAACTGTCCGGTTCGAGTCGATTTAGCATGCCGATGCTGCTTGCTACGTCAGGCTTAGCGCATCTCACCGCAGCCGATCATCCGCAATTTGTCACGTACGGCTTTTTTGCGCTGCTTTTTGCCAGTCCATTCATTCCCCATCGCCTGCTGCAACAGCGCTCTTGGCTATTAACAATCAATGCAGTCACATTGGGATACTTGCTCTTCGGGCTCGGTCAACTCGTCATCATCAAAGTTGCCCCGCTCTCATTAGCATCCTCCTTTCTCTTAGTCCTGTTAACCAACAAGCTATTGGGTCCAAAGATGGCACGAGATCGGCAACAGTTGATCTTGTTGTCGTTGCTTCAGATGGTCATTACCACCGCGTTGAGCACAAATCTTACGGTCGGTGTTCTTTTGATGCTCTACGCATTGATTCTGCCCATGGCACTCACAAGCGTGAATTTTCAGCAATCTCGAGAACGATTGGCATCTTCAACTCAGCGTCAGGTCACACCGATCGACACTCGAGGTCACCGAAAGTTAAGGCTGCTTATGCTGTCAACTGGCGTAGGCATCTTGACCTCTACGATGCTATTCTTTCTCTTCGTGCCTCGCCTAGG
>JBMYRY010000419.1:0-3344 GCA_049602795.1 Bradymonadia bacterium | reverse complement strand
CCATCGGAGGTGTCAGATAGCCCAGTTCAAGATTCACGATAAAGATAATGCCCAAGTGAATTGGGTCAATCCCGCAATACAAAGCCATGGGTGCAAGCAATGGTACGAGTATTAGAATCGCACTCATGATGTCCATGACGCAGCCCACCAATAGCAAGAATAGATTGAGAACCAACAAAAAACTAAATGGAGTTAACTCAAAACTCATGAACCATGCAGCGGCTCGCTCAGGGACACGGAGGTCACTAAGCAAATGGTTAAGACAGAAAGCCAACCCAAAAATCACTAAGAGACTGCCGAGCAGAATGCTCGATTCTGAGATGACCTTAGGTAGTTTTCGAAGCGTCAATTCTCTATGGATAAAGAACTCTACGAGGAGTGCATAAACCACACTCACCGCCGCTGCCTGCGTCGCATTCTTGAAGATTCCGGAGTATATACCGCCGAGAATGATGACTGGAAGCATGATGCTCCAAGCACCTTCCTTAAGCGCTTTGACAATGCCCGCAAGATCAGGTTTTTCGAATCGCTCGCCTTTCTTGAGTCCAACGACTAAGCAAAACACCGACAAAAGAGCGCCTATCAGTAACCCGGGTCCAATGCCTGCCACAAAAAGCGCTTCAACCTCAATGGGGGTCACCGAACTGGCAATGATCGCATAGACGATCATCGGGATACTCGGCGGAATGAGAATGCCAAGTGTACCCGCACTCGTCACCAACCCATTTGAGAATCGTGTCGGATATCCGGCGTCAACCAACGCCGGGTACATCACGGCACCAATCGTAATCACGGTAACTGGGCTGCTACCACTGATGGCAGCGAAAAACATACATGCGGCAACGGTCGCAATGCCCAGACCACCCGGTACACCCGCAAAAACGGCAGTCGCGGCGTTGACCAACCTCTTGGCAATTGCCCCATGACTCATCACTGCACCAGCCAGGACAAAAAACGGGATCGCCAATAGAGGAGGCTCGTTAGTTAACTTACGAATTGGCTCATACAAGTCCACCGCAAGAGTGCCTTTAAGGGCATTGAGCCACTGCACCTGACCGTCAACAATCGGCGTAAACGCAAGCACGGAACTATCTGAAAACAACGCAAAACCCAGCGCTGTAAGGGCACCAATCAACACAAAGAGAGGTGTCGAAAACAGCAATAGCCAAATGCCTAGCGAGATGAAAAACGCCTTCAAACCGAGTAAGGGCAATAGCCAGAGTAAGCCCAAGGAGCCGAGGACAATCGTAAGGAGTGGTTTTAGAGCCCCCGATTGCGCCTTAAGTAAACGAACGGCATCACCACTGAATCTAGCGGTCATTAAGATAAAAGAGACAACAACCGCAAACATGACGGTCCATGATGCAAGCCCTGTTTGCGGATCACGCTCATTTGAATAGTATGGACCATTCTCGCCAAAGACATACTCCCAGCCAATCCAAACCATATAGCCGCAGAAGATTACCGTAAGTACTCGACCAAAAATTTGGGCGGCATCACGCCAATGGTTTTTCCACAGTTTACCGAGGGCATCGACTTGAATATGTCGACCCGTCTGAGTCGCCAGGCTGCTCCCCAAAAATCCGACCCATGCCAGTAAGATCAGGGAAAATCTCAGGCTCCAGCCGTACCCCTGATCGCCAGGCAATTGACCAATGAACATCCAACCACCGAGGAGAACAGCCAACAATGCCAACACATCGATCGGCAGAGCAAATGGGTTAGTTTTCTCTGATGAGGCATCTGATCCACGCTCGCGGTTGAGAATCGTCCAGCCCCAAATGCCACAAGAAAGAACGAGTAAGAGTCGACAAACGACAATACTAGAAAGTTCCATTACGCAGAGCGTTAAGACGGAACCAACGACCACACCGCCAAATCCCGCTAAAACTTTGGATATGGGGCTCGTCGGTTCGGACGTTTTTCGAGTCGCAGTATAGGCAGACCAACCGAAACAGAAGAGCCCGATCGCAAGCAACGAAGGTGATACGTAGTCACGAACGGTCGCATACAGAGCGTGATTAGCATCAATGCCGAAGAACTTCGCTAGGCGACTGTCCTGAGCATTGAAAGTGTCTTCAATGATCTCCAACGCGACTGTGAGTGTCATAGCCAACGAAAAAACGGTGACCAAAATGACCTCTATCCGCGCCACACATCGATCGATAAGACTCCCTTGATTCGTGTCTGGCGATTCGAGCGGACTACTACTCACTTGGCTTTTTTGGCTGCCTGAATGGCATCAAAGAGCGCCTTGCCAGCTGGACTCGCAGCGGCAAGTCGCTTGTCCCACGCTGTCCGGGTCGCTTGTTTGAACAGTTCACGCTCAGCATCGGTCAACCGAGTGACGACAATCTTCTGTGCTTCAAGGTTCTTGAGCAGTAATGGATCCAAGGCTCGAATGCCTTTGCGCCCGCGACTCTCTAACGTACGATCGGATGGAATGAGAACACCGCGAAGGTCGTCCGGCAGGCTATTGTAAAAATCTAAATTTACGATGAGCAACGCCGGCTGATAAATATGAGCCGTCACCGTGTAGTGCGTAATCGCTTGGTGCCAGCTCGCAGCCTGGGTGAACAAAGGCGTATTATCAAAGCCATCCACAGCACCAGTGTTCAAAGCCGGCAGAACCTCTGCCACGGAAATGGACTTCGCATTGGCACCTAATGCCTCGTACATGGCTAAGTGGGATTGTGAGGGCTGAGCGCGCATTCGAACGCCCTTAAGGTCGGCCGGCGTCTTTATTGCTTGCTTCGTCCCAAAGCTCCGGAAGCCATTTTCGGAGTACATAATCAATTTAAAGCCCTTGGCTTCAAGGAGTTTTTCAACATTGGGACGCACAGTGTCTAGGACTCGGTCGACCTCGTCAAATGATTCAAATAGATACGGTAGCTCGAAAATATCGAGCTCGGGTACCAAAATAGCCATGGCTCCCATAGACACACCGCCAAATTGCAGAGTGCCTTTCGCAACCTGCCGAACGATGGACTGCTCATCCCCTTTGGTCCCACCGACATAAACCTTCGCTTTGATCCGCTTCGACGATGCTTTGCGTACATCTTTCTTGTACTTTTTGAGAAGAGCGGACCATGGGGTATTCGGTGGCGCAACCGTAGCACCCTTGTATAAGAACTCATTTTTCTTCGCGAAACTCTCGGCTGAAATTATCAGCACACAAAAAGCAGCCAAATGAGTAAGGTAATGTTTCATACGCCTCTCCTATCAAAGTACAAATGATCTAGAAAATATCGTCCATGTTCTCAAGCATCTGCTTTGCGATGCGCTGTGAGTTCTTGTTTTCCGGAATGAGATCCGGATTGGCTGATGCGTCCGCCTCAATAACC
>JBMYRY010000418.1:0-3347 GCA_049602795.1 Bradymonadia bacterium | reverse complement strand
CCATCTTATTTGAACGATTGATGGCATATACACGCTTTGCTGGGACAGCGGTCTTTGCCATTTACCTTGCGGACGCAGCGGGGTATACAGGTTCAATTATTCTCCAGGTGGGCAAGGATGTGTTCGCCGGTGAGATGCAAAGGCAGTTGTTTTTTGAGGAGGTCACTTTATGGGTGGCAGGGTTCGGCGTTGTGGTTTGCCTTTTTGCGCCTCGAGCATTTGATAAGCCGTCAAGATCTAGCGAGGGTTCAGTATGAGAGAGCACGTGTCGGTGGTGGCGCTTTATTGTTTTGTGAGCATCGAAAAGCCCTATCTGATCAAGGCTAAGCTGGGTGACTGGGTTGCCGACAAAGACCTCAAGGGCACATTAATTATTGCGCCAGAAGGCGTTAATGGCACGCTTTCAGGTGCGCGTGAGGTGCTGGAGGGGTTTGTGCTACGACTGTCGTCTTTACTCGGGCTTTCCACCATCCCGACCAAGTGGTCAAGCGCTACAGAGCATCCATTTGGCAAGCTCAAGTTTCCCTTGAAGGAAGAAGTTGTGACCATGGGGGCACCAAAGCCTAATCCGCTTGAACAGGTCGGTACATATGTCTCACCAGAGGACTGGAATGCCTTGATCACCGATCCAGAGGTCAAGGTCGTGGATACCCGCAATTGGTACGAATTTGAATTAGGCACATTTAAAGGGTCGATTGATCCGAAAACGAACGCCTTCCGTGATTTCGAGTCATGGGTACACGCGAATCTAGATCCGCAGAAGGACCGCAAGGTCGCTATGTTCTGCACAGGTGGCATCCGCTGCGAAAAAGCATCCTCATTTTTGCTTAACGAAGGCTTCACGTCTGTCTTTCACCTCGAGGGAGGTATTCTTAACTATTTGGAGACTGTGCCCAAGGCTGAGTCTCTTTGGGAGGGGGAATGCTTTGTATTCGATGACCGCGTCACTTTGGCCCATGGGCTGGAGCAGGGGACATCTCTGATGTGCAAAGACTGTGGGCGACCATCCAAGGATGCTAAATTGGAAACCGGACCTGACAATTGCGACCATTGTGGCGCGGTGTTGAGACCCCGTACAGAAGCGCCTGACTAGTCTGATTCATCTAAAGATTGCTCCCACCACTGAAATGCGTTTACGGATTTAAGGCTCATGGATGGATCGTCTGTTTCAACATTCAAGTACTCTTCAATCAGCCGGAAGATGGGTACGGGCTCCGATCTCCCCTTGACTGGATACGCACCGAGCCCCTCAAACCAACTCTGAGTTTCCGGACTTAAAGCGCTAAATGTTGTCTCAGATACGAGCACCGAACTCTTCAGTTCTTTATTAAGCGACTCGAGACGCGCAGCTACATTGACCGCATCACCAATGACGCCATATTTGAGGGTTTGCCGGCTGCCTAACGTACCGGCGATGACGTTCCCTGAATGAACGCCGATACGAATTGCCAGCCCTCGTAGTCCGGCACCCTCAAAGACCTCAATCTGTCCGTTCGCTTCATATCGATGATTGAGGCGATCCACAACACGTTGCATCATGATGCTGCATTTTGCAGCACTGTCTGAATGATTGGCGAGTGGCGATGGGGTGCCAAATACCGCGAGGATGCCATCTCCAGCAAATTCGAGAATGTAGCCGCCGTACGATTCAATGACGCGTTGCATATTGTCGAAATATTCAGTCATCAACTCGACGACGATTCTTGGTTCGGTTGCCTCCACAACAGTTGAATAGCCTTCAATATCTGCAAACATGATCGTAACGTCCTTACGACTACCACCGATACCAACCACTTCTCCGTTTTGGTGTAGCGCACGCACCAACGAAGCTGGTGCGAACTTTTCAAAGGAACGAAAGAGGGTTCGGGCACGTTCTTGCTGAAGTAACATTCTTTCGATCAGAGCCACGCTCATCATAAAGATGAAACCTGCAACGCCGGCGAGGGGCCCGAACTGTGATAGTTCATTGATTGGGATTGCGCCTAGCACTCGTAAAGATTCGATGGTGCCGCCGAAAATCATGAGGAGAATTGCATAGAAATAACGTTTTGCTGGTCGGTAGCCTTGAATCCATCCCCGTACCGCTAACCAGCACGTGGTGATCATGAAGATAATGATTAGACCCAAGCCTAGGCGTGCCACAGTAGAATAGTCGAAAATAAAGCTGAGCAGGAAGTTCGACCCGGAGGCTGTCATTAAGCCAAGCAAAGCCCGCCTTTCTCTTGAGCTAAGGGTTTTTCGCAAAAATACCGAATTCAGCCAAAACCCCATAAGGGAAATACCAGATAGACCAAGTAGGAAAAGGTGGTTTGCCCAAAGTGGGTCCGTTGGGCTGAAATATTGTGACACGAGTCCCGCCTCCGCAAAAAAGAAGAGAGTCATCATGCTAACGAGTCCGAAAAAGATCAGATAAGCCGAGGAACGGGTGAAGAGAAAAAGTATGAATGTATACACCAAAAGCACGAGGAGCCCACCGAAGTACAAACCGAGACTGAACGTGATGTGCGATTCTGCTTCGGCTAGCCCCGACGATGTGAGCAGGTTGACCTCCGAATAACGGGCGCCTGCAGTTTGGAGCTTGAAGATAATGAGATTGGGCACGCCGCGCGCCAACGGGACTTGAAAGGTGAAACTCGGAATACGAATTTCACGACGCAGGAAAGGGAATGTATCACCATTCTGCCCCAGGTAATGCAGTTGGGACGGTTTGTGACTCAGATTGTTGACGATGTATACCTCAATGTGATCGAGGAGAGCGTAGCTAAACTTCAGGCTCCAAATGTCGGTGTCTGAGTTATTCTCCACAACTGCGTATCCGTAGACAGGGTTACTGCCAAAGCCTTTATTAATCGCTGCGTCGTCCGTTGAACGAAAATGCGCATCGGTTAACGTCGTGATAACGGACTTAATGGGGATCTCGTTGTTTAATTCAGTGGTGAGGAAAAGATGTGGGGCAAGGTTGATTGACCTCATCTGGTCCGTCAGACCCAGTGTCCGGTCCCGCTTCACACTGTCTTCGGACAGCTGAAGTTCAGTGGCGATGGGGCCCGCAGCAGCAACCACTGGTATCCCAATGAGCAGGATGAGCGTAGCGAAACGCATCAAAAGTTCATGGCGACATATTAACCCCATGTCCCTATGGTCCAAGAATGGCGGCAGATTACCAAGCAAAATCCGCTGGTGTTGTCTGAGATCGAAACTTGTCAGACTTCCGTAAGCCTGGCATTGTTTGTGAGAATCAGCCGGATTTTTTGGAAGACTTTGGAGGCATAGATGAGCATGAATGAGATTGATCCTTCGCAGGTTGCACAATTGCAGCGTTTAGCAAAGACATACACGGCTGGTGA
>JBMYRY010000417.1:0-3371 GCA_049602795.1 Bradymonadia bacterium | reverse complement strand
GATGCTCTCCAGCCCGTTTTAATTGAAGCCCACGACGCCAATTGCCAAACGCATACAATGCGAGCACGAGAACCGGTGCGGCACTGATCCAAAGGTAGTCTAGGTAACCCCACCTCATTACGGAAATCTCCTCAACCACGTTTGCCCCAACAGCAACTCGATCATTAACAGCGCAAGACCTGCCCAAACAAATAAGTAAAAAAGGTCAGTCCGATCAGCCGCAGCCAGGTCGACTAAACGCGTCTTTTCAAACGTATCAAGAATCTCATGAAGGTCCTTCTCAAGTTGTTTCCTATCTGTAGCTCGATAGAATCGTCCTTTAGTGATTTCGGCAATCTCCTTTAGCAATTGAGGATTGACATTATCCCGTATCGGACGCACATCAACCAATTGCCCCCGTTGGTCACGCATCGGGGCCATTGTTTCGCCTTCTTTGCCAACCAGAATCGGAAAAACAGGGACAGAATTTTCCGCAGCCGTTTTTGCCATTTCGACAGGTGAGACTTTGGAACCATTATCCTCCCCGTCGGTAATCAAAATTACGAGCTTGGTCTTTGTATCGCTGGTTCTCAAGCGCGCGATGCTTTTCCCAAGGGCATCGCCAATGACGGTTCCTTGACCATCGATGTCTTCAAGTTTCATCCGGTCCAGAATATTGAGCATCACGCCATAGTCTAAGGTGAGTGGAAATTGCAAAAACGCTTCTTTTCCGAAGACGACTAGACTAACGCGGTCATATTTTCGGGTCTTGATGAAGTTCCTCAGCACCTCGACACCATCAGTAAAGCGATCTCGAAGCGGAATTTGGGCATTCTGCGCTTCAACAATTTGCTCACGCGTGTAATCCAAATATGCCATTGAACCGGACATATCGAAGGCCACCACGATATCAATCCCCTCAACCTCAGCTGTTTCTGCCTCAATTTTTTGAGGGCGGGCAAGTCCCACCATCAACAAAGCCAAGGCAATGAAACGCAGCCATGTGGGAAGATGGATAAAATGAACTTTCCAGCCTCGGCGGGTCTGCGCGACTCGACTGTGTCCAGAGAACAAGAATGACGGTCGCCGCCGAAGTCCTTTCAAGACCTCAAGTCCAATGCTCCAAATCAGTAACGCCGCCAGTCCACAGTAGAGAGCGATGAGAGACGGCGTTGTATCAGCCCACGTCACAGTTCTTCTCCTCTCTCAAGAGTCGTCGCCCGGTTGGGCTCGCTCGACGTCGCCTGCGCATCGGTTACACCACGATCTTCACGGTCTAATGAAGACACGACATCTCTAGAGATCCCATGGTCATTCTCGGGCCGAGACGCATCCTCTGAATCAGACTCTGTGGACACATCCGGCGCTTTATTGAGGTCAATGCAAAATCGGATCTGTCGACGGTCAGCTTCCGTTTGACCAACATGAGGACGTACGCCCCCAAAGACGACATAATCAATCATGCCAAAACACTCCATGAGTGTTTTAAAACCCTCTGACGTGAGTTCAACATGGTCTTGCAAGACAGATTCAATCTCTTCTGTCGTCGCCGCAGTGAAACGGAGGCCTGTTTCTCGACCACTGTCATCAAGACCCCGCTTAATTGCGATCCCAAACCGATTTTCCAGGAACACCCGCAAAATGTCGGACAGCCGAAGATAAAACGCCAAGATCTCTCCGTTTTCTGGCAGATTTTCCGCGGCAAGCTGTTCCAACGCTTCATTGGCGATCACATGAGCTGGTCTTGGATCAACCCACGGCACTTCCGCGAGGCGTCGACGGGCCCGAACACGCTGAATATACAGAGCTAACATCGCAAACAAACTACCTAGAACAAAAACCGAAAGGGCAATCAACAGGACCCAATTAGTCACGATGAGAGGCAGACCACCATGAGCCGACCAGAAGGTATCAAAATCGGAGGTGGGACGACGGAATGTTCGAAACAGAGGCTCATCTACGCTTGCCATCATCGATGACATCGCCATGTATTCATCCTTGAGCGTCAAGACCCCCTTCGCTCCGGTTTCATGCGTCCAACTAGCGGTGAAGCCAAACAACTTCAATTTTCTCATTGATAGTGGCGTCGTAAAGATCTGGCGGGTCGTGACAAGCATGTCAGCAACTTCAGAATCGATGTTGACCGTCTGTGCATGAGCATCAAAACCATTCGGCACAGCAATGGAGATCGAAAAATCTTTCGTATGTCTCACATTCACGACGCATGAGATCTGAGTGCCAATGCGTGGACTTTCTGGACTACACTGACGGCTGACTCGTGGCAAGTCGATGCCTGCTGGGAGTGAAATGACCGGCTTCGATGCTTCTTGGTCCTTTTTCCCGTCGACTGGTGGCGCCTCTTGAATTTTTTGCGCAGTCTTTGAGGGCTCTTTAGGCGAGATAGGTTGGCCAATTCCGTCGGTCCAAGCGCAAAGGGCAATCGCAAAGATCAAAACGATTCGCATTAGCCTCTCCTGGCTCGTACACGAAAGAAATTCACTAAAGGCCCGGCGTAGTCATCGGTATCCGTATAGACCGTTACTGGGGTCACCCCGTAGCGCTTGAGTGCACTGTCGAATACCATTTCAGCGCTCTTCTGAGCCGCAGTATAACTCTCGCGTACGCTACGGCTTCCCGAGTCAAAAACCAGAGGCATGCCCGTTTCAGCATCTTCCAACAAAACCAAACCGAGATCAGGCAGGTCCTCCTCTGCGGGGTCTACAATCCGAATCGGAATCAAATCGTGCCGGCGAGCGGTGATATTCAGTGCTTTTTCAAAGCCATCATCCATAAAATCCGAAATCACGAATACAACTGCTTTGCGACGCTGAACACGACCAATAAAGGTCAAAACCTCATCAAGATTAGTGCCTCGGCCTTCAGGGCTGAAACGCAGAATTTGGTCGATAATTCTCAAGACATGTTTACGCCCTTTTTTCGGGGGAATAAAGTGTTCCACCGTGTCTGTGAACGCAACTAATCCGACTCTATCCCCATTGGTAATCGCAGAGAATGCCATCATGGCAGCCAACTTAGCGGCCATGATCCGCTTTTCATTCTTCACAGTTCCAAATGACATCGAGCCTGACATGTCAACGAGAAGCATCACCGTCAGTTCGCGCTCTTCAACGAAAGTCTTTACGTGAGGCTCGCCCGTTCTTGCAGTCACATTCCAATCGATTAATCGGGGCTCATCGCCAGGCGTATACGCTCTAACCTCATCAAAGGACATACCTCGCCCTTTAAACACCGACTGATAATGACCAGCCATCTGTTGGTTCACGAGTCTTCGGGTGACAACCTCAATCTTCCGAATCTCGGCGATGATATCTCGTGACAACTCGCTCATCGTATTTGTGACTGATCCAATTGATCCTTAATTGGGCGAATAA
>JBMYRY010000416.1:0-3396 GCA_049602795.1 Bradymonadia bacterium | reverse complement strand
CGCCGCCTTCACCAGCTGCGCCGCCTTCACCAGCTGCGCCGCCTTCACCAGCTGCACCGCCTTCACCAGCTGCACCACCTGCGCCAGCTGCGCCACCCTGACCTGCTGAGCCAGCTTCAGGCGTGGTTGTATCATCATCATCAGAACCGCAGCCGACGAACATCATTGCTGTCGCGCACACAAGTACGGTTAGTAAGTTTTTCATAACGTTCTCCTCCTAAATGGGACGTTGATTGGATTCTTTCACAAACTATGTTTAATGTTTGTTGAAGCTTTCGATACCACAGAGTGAGTTGCGTTTCACAATTTTTTGGCACGAAAAATTACAGGCATTCACAACCAACACTTAAGTCTCATAAAATCAGACACTTATAGAAAAACTGCTTTAAGAATGCCTACGAGCGGATGAAGCATTTTACTGGTTTAGAAAGGGTCAAAATAAACGTTTTTTGTCAGAGTTGTTAGAAAACTGTGAGAGCGCGTGGACAGTCGGAACACAAGTGGCGAAGTGACTCAAGAATGAGTGGTGCTTGGATGCAAACAGCACTAGGGTCACGATGGGATCTATGACCGAGAACGATGGGGGGAGGCGCCGTCGAGGGCTCCTGGTGGGCGGTGTTAGTGATCTTGAAGGTCGGCGTCAAATGCGGCAATTGTCTCAGCTGACAAAGCAGTTTCACCAAAAAGTTCAGGCGCATCAAAGTTGCAGCCAACAGCGATTGGGGTTTGCCCGCGGGTGTCGAATCTCAGGTATTGAACTGAGCTTAAGCGCTGATCACCAATTTGACGCTCATCCCATGACGGTTTGATTTTCTCGCCATCCTCAAGCTTTAGGTACAGGTCCTCATTGAGATTCTTCCACCGAGAAAGGAGCTCATTCCGCCCCTCCTCGGTTGGGATTTCAACTAAGAGTGTGCAGCCTAGCTCACCATCGTCACCGATCAATTCATTATAGACCTGGATCTCATGCTGAATATCAGCCTCTTTCACAATTTTTTCGGTCCGCATGATTTCTTGGATTTGATACCGAATTGTATTGTGATTTTCGAACAGGAACGTCAAATGTTCTCCAACATGAACCCGACGCACTTTCTTCTCAGCTAGGATTTGTGGCCGCGTTTGGTTTCGGCTTTCTTCGTACGTTTGGTAGTCGACGACTTCGTTGCGCTTTACTTTTCTCATTAACAACTCCTCAGGATGTGGGTACGCCCACAATCAATCACATTTACTTCTTCACCAATGCCTTTGAGAAACCGTTCTCTCTATAGGCTTTTGCAAGGATGGTCATTGGATGCATAGGCTTTACACCCGCATGCTGTTCAAATTGAATGGCTGCGAGAGGACAATCGGTGCTCCAGATTGCGTCGGGGCTATCCTTCATCCCATCGAATGCCTTTTTGCCGATTCGCTGTGACGGTTCGAAGCCCTCTACGGTCATGGCGTACGTCCCATCGTGACCACAACACTCCATTACGGTATCGACTTTCATACCAAGAATTTTCTTGAGGACATCTCGCCCACGAAAGCCCGAACGCTGAGCACGCAGGTGACATGGGGCATGGTATGCCAATTCCGTAGTTTCCGGCACGGAAAGAACCGAGGTATTAAATCGGTCTTCTTTGCGAATATTCCAGAGATGTTCAGCGCTCTCGACAACCGCGGAAGCGAGGGTCTCAGCGCGTTGACGGTCTTCGCCTTCAAGCAACTCAGGATACTCTTTTCTTAACATCATGGTGCAGGTCGGGTTGAGGGAAATCACCTTCGACCCGGCTTCAACATGGGGAAGAAGTCGATCGAGGTTATGCTTCGCTTGCTTACGCAACCCCTCTAGATCACCTTTTTCCCACTTTGGCATTCCACAGCAATTCAGATTATCGACACACTTGCAATCAACCTGGTTAGCCGCCATCACCTCAAGGGTGTCCCGACCAATCTGAGGCTCATTGTTCTGTACGTAGCAAGTCTGAAACAGTACTGCTTCAGCACCCGTTTCCTGAGCAATATGCCCATTTTTATTGGCCCACTTTTCAAAGGTGGTCGATGCAAAGTCAGGCAATTGTTTATCTCGGTGAACACCGAGTACCTTTTCCATGAACCATCGGTGTAATTGAACACGGTTCATTGTATTAGCCAGACCCAGGCTCGCTCTCGCAAGTCGAGCGCTACCGTCCGGATCGCCAAGCACTTTATCTCTCAAAGTCAGTCCATTTTTCTGAACCTGTTGAGCCGTATAGCGGTGGATCAACTTAGGGAAATCTAATTGGAACTCGTGATTGTCAGCCGGCGTATACGGGCATTGAACCTCACAAAGCTTACACTGAAAGCACGAGTCCGCGACCGCTTCAACATCAGCAGGGGTCAACTTTCGAACGTCCCCGTCGCAGTCTTCATCAATGGCTTTGAATAGGATTGGAAAGGAATCACAATACTTAAAGCACATGCGACAGCCGTGACACACTTCAAAGACACGGGTTAGTTCCTTTTGAAGGGCACTCTCATCCCAATATTTTTCATCCGTTGGATCATAGGTCAGACCATCGGTAGGTTGATATGAAATGTTACTCATTTTCGCTCCTCAACAATGTTCTGTGTCCAACGGACAGACCAAACCGGTGCATCGATACGCCAGCGCCGATTTGGGTGCAGAAAGGATGCCGAGGCTCTTTCTCGGTTGATCTACCCTAAGAGCCTCAGCGGATACTAGATGGTCCTAGAAATGCTCGTCCAAGAGAGACTGAAAGCGACCCGCGTGTGCTTTTTCGGCTTTTGCGAGTGTCTCGAACCAATCAGCAATCTCCTCAAACCCTTCCTCACGTGCAACCTTAGCCATCCCAGGATACATGTCAGTGTACTCGTGGGTTTCGCCTGCAACAGATGCCTTGAGATTGTCATCAGTCGCACCGATTGGAAGACCGGTAGCAGGGTCACCAACCTTGCGCATATAGTCGAGATGTCCATGGGCGTGCCCAGTTTCACCTTCCGCTGTATCTCGGAAGTTTCCAGCGATCTCAGGGTAGCCTTCTACGTCAGCAATCTTTGCCATCCAAAGGTAACGACGATTAGCCTGAGACTCACCGGCAAATGCAGCCTTTAAATTTTCAAATGTTTGTGTACCCGCCAAGTTACTCATGTTTTCTCCTTTATTTGCCACTCCCACAGTGACTCTCGTTTGCTGACCAAAACTCAGCGAAAATTAGCCGGTTTTGGATCAGATAAAATTCGTCAGCGATGCTGACAACTCTTGATACTGGTTAAGCTCAGCCGTCCTCAATATTTTGCGTCCCTCTAATCACCATTTGGACCGAATGAATATCAAAACGCTGCTTACAGGCATTGGACACATTTCAGCCTTAGGATCAGGTGTTCCTTGTGATGCTTGTTGTCTATTTAAGTTTA
>JBMYRY010000415.1:0-3396 GCA_049602795.1 Bradymonadia bacterium | reverse complement strand
AGGGGCGACGTGGTGGTACTTACAGAAAACCGGCAACTCCGAAACCGAAGACTATCAAGCGGGAGACCATGAGTTTGTCCCCGAGCATGCCGCATACGGAGGTGTTCAATGAAGCGATTGCACATGACAATGCTGGTTCTGCTCCTAGGAAGCTTTGGTTGTACACTCGACTTCGATCAATTCCCATCTGAAGTCGGAGAACCGATGCAGGCAGATGCTGCGATCGTCGATATGGCACCTGTAGACATGATGGATGATCCGGATATCGATTCAGATGGTGATGGTGTTTTTGACCAGGATGACAATTGTCCGGCAACACCGAACATGCCGCAGTTAGATTTGGATGGAGATGGCACTGGGGATGCGTGTGACGATGACCTCGACGGCGATCGCATTCCGAATGGGGAGGACGTGTGTCCGGAAACGAGTGACCCGCTGCAGACGGACTTTGACCTTGATGGGACCGGGGATGCTTGTGATGATGATGTCGATGGCGACGGGATTCTGAATGAAGCGGACAATTGTCCCCTTGCGCCAAATCCTGATCAGCGTAATTCGGACCGAGATATCGATGCGGACGCGTGTGATAATGACCGTGATAATGATGGTCTCCCCAATGACCTTGAATCAGAAATTGGTACGTCAGTGCTTCGTCCGGATAGCGATGCGGACGGCGTGCTCGATGGTGTAGACGCGTGTCCGCTGACCTTCGACGTAACCAACACCAACACGGATGGTGATGCATTTGGTCGAGTGTGTGACATCGATGACGATGATGATGGTGTTTTCGACTTTAAGGACAACTGTGTAGGGACGATTAATCCAGAGCAACTCGACCAAAACGGCGACGGTATTGGTGATGCCTGTGATGATGATCGCGATTCTGATGGCATTGCGGATAATGAAGACAATTGCCCTTATCACCCTAACCCGGACCAGACGTACGCCCCGTGCGAAGAGGTGTTGAACGGCTATCTTTTCGACCGCAATATTCGCTCGTTTGTTGATGCTCAAAATGGGACCTATGTGGTCAGCGACGGAAGTATTCGCAGAATTGCTAATGGACAAGAGGAATTGCTTGGCTCCGGCTTCCGATCAGAATCAAATCGACCCGTTCGGATTTTTGTTGCTGATGGCGGTCGACTCTTTGTTGCTACTGAGTCGGACATCTTCGTTTACGACGAAAGTAGCAATCTTCAATTTAGTTTGATGAATGCCGAGGCGCCTGAGAGCTTTGGTGCGCCGTTCACCGCCATCGCTTTTTACAACGAGCGGGTGTGGGTTGGTAACGAACAGGGCTTGTTCAGACTCGAGGACGACGGATGGCGTGAAGTGTCTGAGGTCCAATCGCTCACAAACTTATTTAATGTTCGAGAGATACAGGCAGGACCTCAATCTCGCTTGTGGGTGATTTTTGAAGATGGAACCGCGATTTTTGAGGGCGACGAGTTGTTGTGTGGCGACGAGTTTCCATGTCCGGGCTTGCAACCTGATGCCACGATTCTGCGCGGGGTGAGTCGCACTGGCGACCAAATGTGGGTTTATAGCGACATCGGTGCAGTGAGATACAATTTCGCGGCAGTGGAACAAGATCGATTTCGCGGTCCGGAAGTATTTGGAGTGACTGGTGACGATGATTTGTGGGTGCTTTCATCGTTGAATCTTTACCGAGTTGATGCAGACCGTCGGTCGCTGCCGCTATCTACAGCACCGTTACCGGCTTCCGAAATGAGCGCAATTACGACCTTAAATGGTGGTGACACCCTCGTTGGCTCAGTTAATGGTGTGCGTCAGTATGAGTCATTCGTGTCCAGTTATATTGACCCCGTACGATACGGGGTCTGCCTTGTAGACAGTTTGCGGATCAACGAACATCTCTGGATCGCCTCAAGAGAAACCATCACGGTCATTTCACCTGATGGTGAAGAGCGTGTCATTGGAGAAGCTGAGATTTTCGAGGGCATTGCTTTGCCAACGCCGATGCAAATATCGGTGCTTGCCCTCGTCGATGATACGGTGTGGGTCGGGACGAATCATGGGATTGCTGTGATTAACCCTGAGTTGCTAACCGTCAATGTACTCTACCAGCAACAAATTCCCCAGGCACCGGTCACGGATATTGTCGTGCATCCGGGAACTGAACGGGTTTGGGTCGCGAGTCGCGGTGCTGGTCTGGGATATTTGAATAAAAACGATCAGACATGGGGTACAGTTCGGACTGGTAATGGACTCAAGAGCGATACAGTCTTTGCTCTCGCGGTAAGCAATACGAATGTGTATGCCGCTACTCAAAGCGGTATCAATGAACTCAATGCCAACACTACGAGCGTTACACCTCCTGGTGCGTTTGATGTGCTCAATCCGCTCGCGTCCACACTGTCTCAGGATGTTGCTTTTGACCAAGCATCGAATATGCTGTTCGTTGCCACGACGAACGGGCTTTCGGTGCGGCGTAATTCGACCTGGTCAACTTTCCAACGGAACGGTGAGGGTCTGCCTCTGGATTCAGGAACGGATGAGGTACGGGCTGTGGCGTATGACGGAACTTCCATGTGGCTGGTCCTACGCCGAGGTGAAGCGGAGTTTCCCCAAGGAAGCATCGTGAAGCGGTCGCCTCTTTTGGAAGACGGTCCAGAGTTTGAGCGTTTCTTGCCATCTGAGATTGGAATGAGCCTCACAGATTCGTCGGAGCAGATCAGGTTGAATATTCGAGAGGGTGAGATCTCCATAAGTACCTGCGGTCGGCTAGGTCCGGGTGAAGAACCCGGAGGGGTCACTCTGATGCCCGGCCGCCGATTGGAGACACAGCGATTTAGTGAAAACAGTTTGGTTGGAACGACAACCGATCAGAATCGATTGACGCTGGCATTTGGGGACCAGCCGCTATCAACGGGCATCAGTCATGAGGGCTTTTATGAGAGTCAATTGGTGACGTCTGAGGGTATTGTCCCCATTAATTTGCCTTCCGACGTATTCAGCGGTGGTCCAAGTGCATGTGCGCAGAACCCACTGATTGCGGGTCAAAGTGTATGCATTTTTCCTCGTTCACCAATTGAGGCGCCGCCAGCAGGTGGAATCGCGCTCGGTACCTTCGCAAACGGGCAGGTCAATTGGGCAACGACCGGAGCAAATTTGTTTGTCGCATTGAGAGACGGCGACCTAACGGATGTAGTTTACGATAATTCGGGCGTTGCATGGATTAGCTCGCACCAGGGGCTTATCAAGTATGAACTAGGAGGGACTATGATCGACTCGCTCAGTCAAGCAAACCATCCTGAACTGGTCTCAGAAAATATTCTGGCCCTAGCGGCCCACAACACGAAGTTGGCGCTTGCGACCGATTTGGGACTGATGATCTACAATCAAATGCCTCTTGCTGATGAGGATGAATGGTCT
>JBMYRY010000414.1:0-3401 GCA_049602795.1 Bradymonadia bacterium | reverse complement strand
TACACGGCTTACACCATGTCGCCCAAAAGCTGACGACGACTACTTTGCCTTTGAATTCTTTGAGGCTACGAGTTTTACCTTTTAGGTCCTTTAATCTGAAGTTCTTTACCGTTGGTCGCTTGTCCATTGGTGCGACATGAGACGAGCCATCGGGAGATGCGCTCGCGGCATATGGGAGTGTAAGCAGGGTAAATAGGATTATCGCAATGGCTCTCATGATGGTCCTTCGTTCAGAATGTTGTTGATCAACGCCCGTACGATAACATCATCGAATCCGACATAGCGTTCGCGGATAATCATCGTTTCAACGTCAATTACAAGAAGAATAGGGGTAACGCTCGCGTCTTGACCGGGATAGTATGCCTGCATCACGAATGGTGGATCCGCCACAACAGGGTAAGTGAGTTCATATCTTCGTTTCCATTGTTTTGCGAAGCCGGCGTCAGCGGGCTCGTAATCACCTTTTTGAAAGACGGTGACGAGAATTTCAACGCCACGCCCAGCGTAGTCTGTGTAGAGTGTCTGTAGGGCTGCTTGCTCTTCAATGCATGCTGTACACCACCCCGCTGACGTAGTGAGTAGAAGAACCCGATTGGAGCCCGTTCGGTAAACTTGTTGAAGACTGTATGGGTCACCATTCGGGTCAACAAATTCTAACGGTGCTATGATGGACCCAACTTCAGTTCCCAGAGTCCCGGGATAACCATTGCGGTCGCTGCCGTCTGTCTGGCAGTCGTCGCAGAGGGCATCGGCGCTCTCTAGGCACGCAGAAAGTGTTAGGCAAAGTATCGCAGCGCTAAGGTAGACACATCGCTTCAATGACAGATTTTCCAAAACTTGATCTCCCACCGCAACACCTTGGCAATGACGAAGACTAAAGGCAATTATTCAATTATTTGCGCGTAATCCAATCCAAGTGAGACAAGGTAATTTGAAGTCGGTTTCAATGCGCGCTCCGTCAGAACTGACTTCTGCAGTCCCTACTTGTTTCCATTCACCTTCTTTCACGTGCTCTCCGTCAATGGTGCAGTCTAGTCCCCCCAGCAACCATAGTTCGAGAGTTTGGTTTGCCTCGTAGTCGAATTGATTCTCAAATGAAATGCTCGCACCTTCGCCCAGTACTGCTAATTCAGGCGCAAAGGTAAATAAATGATCGGGGGTGCTGCTTTCATCGAGGAAGCAAAGACCTCTCTCATCGGGTAGAACGTGCCGAGTGCTGAGCATGGCATAGTCAGATTCCGGTTCAATGCCAAAGAGGTCATCCGGGATCACGGTCATGGTAATTCCTGACGGGAATGTTACATCCCGTGCAGAGAGTGCTGGTTCAAAAGGAGGCTTTGTGGTCGCGCCAATCGTTGCATACGCGACTGATGGCTCTCTCAAGATGATTTCGCCCGTTTCTGACGCTTGGCTGAGATCGAGTGCGCAATACATGGTTGCTCGCGGTGCGCCCGTCTTGATGACACGTAGAACGGCTCGATTCGCGCAAGACTCTGTGCGTGGTACATTCAACGTGTAGGTACCATCGGTATTACTTTGAGCGGGCATCAGGCAAACGAGCGTCCCGGAGACATTGGTTACGCAAAGCTGTGCTCGCGCCCCGGTAATTGGTCGACCAATGCGGTCAACAATCCATCCTCTGACTCTTGACAACTTGTTCGCTGTACAGTCCTCGATTTGATATTCTGGCTCGGTGGAAGTATCCAATGCCGCAGGATACTCATATGGTTGAGGCTCGCCTTCATCGAGATCCTCTGGTGTTTGAGGCTCGGTGCCCATATCGGTACCGTCCATTGGTGCCATATCGGTCGTTGCAGCATCGGGTGTTGTCATCGGCGTTGAACTGTCGTCCGACGACGAACCGCATGCACAAAGGAACAGAAGGGTTGTCGTGAGTACCACTAATTGGGTCATCGAAATATTCATCGTCAAGTTACTCCAGAAGTTCTAGCGTTAAGCTGTACACATTCGAAGCGCCATCGTAGCCCATCACACTTATTATGGCACTTCCTTGATATTCTAGTGTTTCAACGTCACCTTCACCGTAGCTACCGATTGGTAAACCATCAGAGCCCGGCACGGGTTCATTGCTGTCTTTATCCCACAGGTAGAGGTCAAGATCACCTACATCGTGATCAAACTCTAATGTTACGCGCCAGGCGCCGGAAGCTTGAAACCGATAAAAGTCCGGCGCCGGGGTACAAATGCCTCCCGTTTGGGTGCCTTCATTTAGCCGAGCAGCTCGTAAACTGGTGTCATTTGGCTCGCTGACTTCATCATCATCCTCGCCACAGACCGACTCGAACGGTGGTGGAGGAGGGGGAGGTGGACTTGACCAATCGGCGTCTGGATCTTGGGCAATCAGTAGGAAGGGGAGCCAGTAGTCACTCGTGTTTTGATCCGCGATCACTTTCATATCTGACGTCCGAATGACCCATGCGCTTGGGTAAGAGCCGTCTGATAGAGTTCGGATAAACTCTGCTTCCGAAGTCCAGATGCCGGCTTGGTCGTTTATAGATGTGGCGATGTCGCCGACTCTGATGCTCGGACTTTCTCCAATCAGGCGATCGATGTGGCGGTAAGCAAATTGACTCGTCGCGGGCTCGTATTGTCCATTTTCGGCCTCAATGTACAAAACTTGCATGTTTGCCATGCCAAGGTCGTTGATGAGTGGATGAATAATGTTGCGTGTGAGTGTCGAACACGCCGTGCACCAGCCAGCTCCCACAATTACGGCAATTGTCGTCGGTGCCCTGTCCGAGTCGCAATGGATATCGCGCAGACTGTACGGACTTATGTTACCAAGTTCATCATACGCATCGGTCCAAGCAAGAGGAGGAAAAATAGAGTTGAGTGCAATCTCTCGGTCGTAAGATGGGTAGGTACAGGTGCTGCCGACATTTATGGACGCTGTGAGTGCCTCGAATGTTGCGGTGATTGTACTTCGACCCCTCGACTGAATCTGAACCTCCCCCGTGGGCGTCACTGTCGCTACTTCTGGGATTGCGGATGACCAGTTCGCCTGGGCCGTGATGTCTTCCTCGTCACCCGTCTCTGTAACTGCGATTGCAGCGAGTTGAAGCGTTTCTCCAACATTCGCCTCAGTTATGGTGGTTACGACGCGTAGTTCACTAAACACAGGTGTTTGCGCTGAAATGTTGATGATAACCTCATTTGATACAAGGTCATCCAGTTGATATTGAACAGTGGTTTGCCCCACGCCTATTGCTGTAAGCGTAAGTGGATTATCTTCATTGACTTGCAGCAGAGCAGCGTTTCCAAGGATTAGAGTGAGTTGCTGTGGGTCGAAGTCACGGGTCTCATCGTCGATGTCCAGCGTAAGCTCCGCTTGAAAGGTTTGGTCCAAGAGGTAGTCAGACGCCAATACAAGCGTTAAATTT
>JBMYRY010000413.1:0-3443 GCA_049602795.1 Bradymonadia bacterium | reverse complement strand
CGGCCGCCGTGGCACCTGTGGTCAGCACACAAGCTGGTGCGATGAATATTCCCATGCAACCTGTGAAGGTTTGGGCACGCGACCGAGTTGAACCGATGAATGCGATGCGTCGGACGATCAGCGACCGCATGGTTGAGTCGAAGCAATACAGCGCGCATGTGCACACCTGTTTTGAAGTGGACTACTCAAGAGTGGACGGACTGAGGAAGAAGTTCAAAGCTCAGTATGCAGAACGCGGCGCCAAGCTCACCTTCACGACTTTCCTCGCCCGAGCCGTGATCTCAGCTTTAGAGAAGCATCCGATCATTAACTCAGCGCATGATGGTGAGAATGTTGTATACCGTGGCGACATTAACCTTGGGATTGCCGTGGCATTGGACAATGGCTTACTTGTGCCGGTGGTTAAGGATGCCGATGACTTATCCATGGTCGGCTTGTCGAAGAAAATTGCCGACCTCGGAACACGTGCTCGAACAAAGAAACTGATGCCGGATGAGGTGTCTGGCGTCACGTTCTCCATTACCAATCCGGGCATCTTTGGCAGTTTATGGGGCACCCCGATCATTCCACAGCCATCCGTCGCAATTCTCGGCGTTGGGACCATCGAGAAACGAGCTAAGGTCGTTACACTACCTGATGGAACTGACACCATAGCGATTAAGACCTGTGGGTATATCACCTTGGGCTTTGATCACCGTGTCATTGACGGTGCTGTAGCAGATCAATTCATGGTCGATGTTAAGGCGGCCCTTGAGAACTTTGACGAATCGGCAATGTAAGTTCGGTGAACGTCCAACGTGAGCTTACCTATCACCTGCTTGGCCGCCTGCCGTATCGCGATGCGTGGCAACTCCAGCAAAATTTAGTGGAGCGACGCAAGCAAGATGATATCGGTGATACTTTACTGCTGCTGGAGCATGAACCAGTGGTCACGCTTGGTCGTGATGGCAGTCGAGCAAGCCTGAAGCTTTCCGAATCAGCGCTGGCGCAACGAGGCATTGAATTGGTCGAGAGTGATCGGGGCGGTGATGCCACCTATCATGGACCTGGACAGGTTGTAGGGTATTTAATCATTGACCTGAAACCGAATCAGAAAGACCTTCGGCGATACGTTCGCAACGTAGAGGACGGTATGTTACGCACATTAGCTGACTATGGCTTGAGCGGCGGACGCGTAGATGGTGCGCCTGGTGCGTGGTTGTTGCAGCCAGAGCGAAAAATCGGTGCCATTGGTGCGAGGGTATCGCGCTGGGTGACGCATCACGGGTTTGCGTTTAACGTGAACACTCGTTTAGATCACTTTGACGTGATTATCCCTTGTGGCATTGCCGATAAAGGGGTCACGAGTTTAGCTAGTGAGCTTAATCGGCGGTTTTCAATGGTGGAGGTCATGGAGAGACTTGCACATAACGTTGCCGCCGCGCTTGACCGAGTGCCTCGAAATGGGCACAGTGCCGGCCTATTGATGGAGTAGACAGTGTCAGACCTCATACAAATTGTAGATAAGAGGAAGAAAGCAACAGACTACACACCGCGCACGCGAAAGCGGGAGCCTGGGCCTCGTCCTGATTGGCTGACGGTTAAGTACGTCAGAAGCGAAACGTATGACACGGTCATGGATACCAAAGAAACCCTCGGACTGGTCACTGTTTGCGAAGAAGCCCGCTGCCCGAATCGGCATGAGTGTTGGAGTGCGGGTACCGCTACCTTCATGCTGATGGGTGACATTTGCACCCGCCGGTGTGGCTTTTGTGCGGTTACGAAAGGGGCACCTAGAGCATTAGATGCTGACGAACCTGAAAAAACAGGAATCGCTACTGCGAAGCTGGGTGTCAAGCATGCGGTTATTACGAGCGTCAATCGTGACGAGCTACCTGACGGAGGGGCAGAACACTTTGCGCAGACTGTCCGCGCAATTCGAACGCATTCTCCGTCAACACGGGTTGAATTACTCGTGCCGGATTTCTTGGGGGACGAAGAGGCACTGAATGTCGTCTTGCAATCAGGTCCGCACGTCGTAGCTCATAATATGGAAACAATTGCTCGGCTCTACAAACGTGTAAGACCGCAGGCCATTTTCGAGCGTAGCCTTCAAGTGTTGACGCAAATATCCGAATATAGTGGAGTCATTTCGAAGACGGGAATGATGCTTGGTCTTGGAGAAACTGATGAAGAAATTGAGGATGCCATGTGGACGATTCGTCAGACGGGGTGTGAAATTCTTTCTTTGGGGCAGTTTTTGTCCCCGACGATTAAGCATCTTGCCGTAGAACGATGGGTCACCCCCGACACGTTTGATCGCCTCGCGGAAGTTGGCCGCGCAATGGGCTATCGCTACGTTGAATCTGGTCCCATGGTTCGGTCGAGTTACATGGCACATCGCCCCTTCGATGATGGGGTAGAGGAGTAGGAAATGATTTCTTTGGAGCAAATCTTTAGTGAGACCGTCGACGACGCTTTCGTGCGCGACAGTTTGTCGACTCAAGCCAAAACGATGACGGCCTCCAAAATTCTGGAAATCGCTTATGCCGTCAAGGCGGCAATTGCTCGTGGTGAGCAGGTTGCAAACTTTACGGTAGGTGATTTCGCACCGTCTCAGTTTCAAATCCCGGCACTGTTAAAAGAGGGCATCATCGAAGCGGTAACTGCCAATCAAACGAATTACCCACCGGCGAATGGTACCCCAGAACTTAGGGCGGCCATAAAGCGACATTACGAGAGGCAACTCGGACTAAGCTTTCCTTTGGAGTCGGTTGTTGTTGCCTCAGGCGCCAGACCGGTTCTTTACGCGACGTATCAATGTTTGGTTGATCCAGGGGAGACGGTCGTGTCCCCTGCACCAAGCTGGAACAATACAAACTTTTGCCAGTTGGTTGGTGGGCGGCACATCTCGGTGCCAACAAGACCTGAGGACGGATTCATGCCCACGGCGGATACCCTGGCTCCGGTGATTGGCGAGGCTCGACTACTGGTACTGTGTTCACCAATGAATCCGGCAGGTACTCTCATTTCTGGGGAACAACTCAAAGAGATTTGTGAGCTTGTGGTAGCCGAAAACCGCCGTCGTGCAGCAGCGGGACATCGTCGGTTATTTATGATTTTTGATCAGGTTTATTGGATGCTTACCTTTGGCGATAATGTTCATGTGACACCACAGGGCGTTTATCCCGAGATTGCTCCGTACTGTATTCTGACAGATGCGGTGAGCAAGTCGTTTGCGGGCACGGGATTACGGGTAGGTTGGGCTGTTGCCCCGCCATTTCTGGCGGATAAGATTAAGTCGTTGATGACTCATATGGGGGCTTGGGCACCAAAACCTGAACAAGTAGGCACGACTCAATTACTCGATAGTCCGGCTGCTATAGATGCTTTCATTGCCCAGTTTACTGAACAGGTTAGAGCCCGCCTAGGCGCTCTGTATGAAGGGTTCTTATCCATGAAAG
>JBMYRY010000412.1:0-3449 GCA_049602795.1 Bradymonadia bacterium | reverse complement strand
CCGATAATCAAATGGCGGTTTTAGCAAGCGAAGTTGCACCGACTTTGCAAGCACTCCTAGACGACTGGGACACTCTGATTGATAAAGCAAAGTCGGTCAGCGACGCATTAAATGCGGGGCAACGAGAGGATGCGTTTGCTGTTGACCAAACAGCGTTAACGAGCCCACTACCTAGAGCGTACGCCTGGATTGATGGAAGTGCGTACATCAACCATATTGTACTCGTTCGCAAAGCCAGAAACGCTGAGCCACCGGCTACCTTGAAAACCGACCCGCTCATCTACCAAGGGGGCAGTGACACCTTTCTGACCCCACGCGGCAATATTCCCGCGTCGGACCTATCATGGGGCGTAGATTTTGAGAGCGAGATCGCCGTGATCACCGGAGACACTCCTCGGGGAACCTCTGCTGAGGATGCGAGTCAGCACATTCGGCTTTTCATGCTCTGCAACGATGTAAGCCTGAGAAACTTGATTCCACCAGAACTCGCCAAAGGCTTCGGATTCTTTTGTTCCAAGCCTTCAAGCGCATTCTCACCATTCGCCGTTACGCCCGATGAGTTAGGCGACTCTCTTGTAAACGGCAGAGTTCACTTGCCACTTGAAACCGATCTCAATGGTGAGTTCTATGGTAATCCGGACGCCGGTCCGGAGATGCATTTCAGCTTTCACCAACTGATTGAGCACATCACCAAGACTCGATCACTCGCCGCGGGCTCGATCATTGGAAGCGGTACAGTAAGCAACGAGGATCTCAGTCGCGGTTCGTCTTGCCTGGCTGAAAAGCGAATGCTGGAAAAAATTGAAACCGGTGAATTTATTACGCCTTTCTTGCAATACGGAGACACGGTCACCATCGAAATGTTCAAGGACGGTAGGAGCATTTTTGGCAAAATTGAGCAGACCGTTACCCCGGACCCATGAGCGACTCTCCCGTTTTATTTGGATATTTTCGTTCGTCGTGCTCATGGCGTGTCCGCATCGCATTAGCCCTCAAGGAAGTGGCGGTGGAAGACGTCGCCGTTCATCTTGTTAAGGACGGCGGGCAACAGCACCAACACGCCCATCGCGAGCGTAACCCAATGGGGCAGGTCCCCGTGCTCGCTGTTGACGATCATATGCTCTCTCAGTCGATGGCCATACTCTTATACCTCGATGAACGTTTTCCCGAGCCTGCACTACTTCCCTCAGATCGACTCGAGCGAGCAAAATGCATACAGTTCTCTGAGATGGTCAATGCCGGCATACAGCCGCTTCAGAACTTGGCGGTCATGCAGCATTTACAGCAAAAGTATTCGTGGACTAAGGCACAAGCCTTAGAGTGGTCGGCTCACTGGATTGATCTGGGTCTAAAAGCACTAGAGGCGTCGGCACTCACTATGAGTGGTGACTTCTGCATCGGTAATCAAGTGACGATCGCCGATTGCTGCCTATATCCCCAACTCTACAACGCAAGACGGTTTGGTCTCGATATGGAGAACTACCCCACTCTTCACGGGATTGAACACCGCTTGGCGGCACATCCCGCATTTATTTCCACCCATCCAAGTCGACAACCGGACACGCCGCCGGAGCTGAGAGCATAACCGAATTCACCTATCTGTCGACATTCCGGGATATCGCTGGCGTAGAGATACAACGCCCCACCCGTACTTTAAGTATTGATCCGCCTAAGAACATCTTCTAGGTTTGAAAAGATTTTTGTGACACGCGCCGATTGCCTAATGAATCACTCCAAACCAATGTTGTTTATCTGCCAAGGAAAAGCATGCAGAAAGAACGAAGACAGGTTGGTGGCCGTTCACGACGCCCTTGAAAAAATTGCCCCACTCGAATCCGTTAAATGCCAAAAGATTTGTCATGCTCAAGTGGTAGGCGTGAGACTTGGCGACAAATTACGCTGGGTTAAAAAGGTCAGAAGCAAAAACCACACAAAAATGCTAAAGCGATGGCTCAAGACCGGTAGGTGTCCCAAAAAACTAAAGTCTTTGCGGGTAAAAAAGAGAAACAACAAGCTGCGCCGCTAACCAGACCATCCTAAACCAACCTACGAAGGCTTCAGACGAGTGATCTTGAGCTTACGAAAAGGCAACTTCTCAAAGTCCCCGCTTTCTTCATTGAGCGTGATAGACATTTTGCCCGACGACTTCTCTACGAACTCTTTACATCGTGAAACGCTACAAACCACGACATCCGCATACATCCTGCTCGTAATGTTAACCACGTCAATCCGCTCATCGAGCGTCATCTCAACGTCATCGTTCGCAGCATGCTTTCCCAGAAATCGATTGAGCAAGCTTTGCCTAACCGTGGTCGCTAGGTCACGACTCTTTGATGGCTCTTCGACATCGCCCGTATCACTGCCCGCAGGCACATCAATACTCGTAGTAACGCCGGCTTTGGCATCGTCTACAGATTCATCAGAAGATGTCACCCCGAAAGTCGGTAAACTAATCAAGCCCGGTCCGACCACCGTAACAACCCCCAACTCAGACCCTAAATCCTCTATTGTGTACCCTAGACGGGCGGCACTCTTGCCACCAACCACGCGACTCGCAGTCAACCCGCCCCAACAAATGATCTCTGAGTTGGTGATGCCTCGCTCTACATTCACATCACCCCCAACGTGTGCGCTCACCTGATTCAGATACTTAGCCTCCAGCGTACCGCCGACAAAGAGCCGACATTTACCGTTTCCATTAATACCGCCCTCGAATCGCGCATCCGACTGCACAAAGATGAGAGCAGCGCCTACAGGTCCAATAACCTCCAAGCTTTTGCACTCAACCTCAAACTCATCCAAAACACTGCCTTTGATAATCACGTGTCCGTCGAATCTGATATTGCCAGTTGAAAAATCAACATCTGATTCAACTTCATAGACTTGAAGAACGCTTAAAACATGATCCACCAACACAGGTCTTCCTGGTCTTGTTGAATGGAGCATCAATGTCTTATCATCGCGTAAAACCCCCTCTCCGATGGTATCGCCGACTACCTCAACCTCCGGAATCGGGATGGGCTTACCAAAGACATTCATCCCGATGCTTCCAGGAACGCCTGGAATGACTCGACCAATCACCGTATTTACTTCAACAGTATAAATCCGAGCGCTCTCACGGAAATCTACCCGTCCCTCGCCCTCATCGGTGTCATTGCTTTCGGTCTCGCTATGGTCATCGATGACCGGGGTGATTAATTCGAATCGCTCGAACGTGGGAGGAACCGCCGGGGTATGCACGGCGATCTGCAGACTCGTAGGGCATTCAACTTCTTCTTGGGCGAGACGATTATAGAAATCTTCCAACACTCGCCATTTAATGCCGTGAGTTACCTCCTTGGCAGACAATGTTTCTTTGATTTGCGCTAAGGACGGGATGCCTCCAAGTCCAGGCTCTAGGTGCAACCACACTTCATCACCTGCATCAGCAAGCTCAAGCCTAAGCTTGA
>JBMYRY010000411.1:0-3449 GCA_049602795.1 Bradymonadia bacterium | reverse complement strand
TTGAACAAGGATAACCGACCAAGCCCCAGGTAAATTAGGACATTAAGCGTCCTATTTATCGTCCGTTAGACATTTGTTCGAACATCGTCAGTGAACTGACGCCCTGATTGACGCATCGACAACGACAAACTCACAAAAAAATGCAACGGATGACATCACCGATGGATCTTGACTATCTCAATAAGGTGGTTAAGTTGTGCCCATACAGGTAGAATTGAAAAATTAATTACTGAACAGGGATTTAGAGTTGTGAGTATTTTTGCGCCAAGCCCAGATCACGATGCACTCCGGAGAATGCTCCGTGATTTCACCGAAAAAGAAGTAGATCCACAAGCAGAGCATCATGATGCAACAGAGACTTTCAACCACGACCTGTTCCGAAAAATCGGGGACCTTGGGCTGTTGGGCATCACCGTGCCTGAATCGCTTGGAGGCGCCGGCATGGATGCGACAGCCTGTGTGATCGTCCATGAAGAACTCTCAGCTGCGGACCCAGGCTTCTGTCTCGCGTATCTTGCCCATGCATTGCTGTGTGTGAATAACATGGCGTACAACGCATCCACCGAACAATCAGCGAAATATCTACCCGACCTATGTTCCGGTAAAAAGATCGGTGGAATGTGCATGAGCGAACCTGGCGCAGGCACCGACGTCCTCGGGATGGCAACCACTGCCGTCGAGTCAGGTGACCATTATGTTCTAAACGGCGCTAAAATGTGGATCACGAACGGTGCCATCGACGATGACACACTCGGCGATGTCTTCCTCGTGTACGCTCGAACTGGGAACTCTCGCAATGAACTCGGGCAATTTATTGTCGAGAAAGGCATGCCCGGTTTTAGTCTCGGTCAACGCTTGAAAGGCAAGCTTGGCATGCGCGCTTCGTCAACGGCCGAGTTAGTTTTCGACAATTGCATCGTCCCGAAGGAGAATCTCATTGGTGGACCAACAGGCGCACTTCTGCACATGATGCGTAACTTAGAGATAGAGCGGGTTGGGTTAGCGGCCATGAGTTTAGGCATCGCACGTCGCTGCATCGAGATTATGAATCGATATGCTCAGGAGCGAAAGTCCTTTGGGAAACCGCTCAACCAATTCGGGCAAATTCAACAGTACATCGCCGAGTCCTATGCCGAATTTATGGCCGGTCGCTCCTACGTGTACCAGGTGGCAGCAAACCTCGATTTGGCTAAAGAAGGACAACGCCTGGAATCGGATGGTGTTAAATTATACTGTTCAACGATGGCGAAGCGCATAGCTGACCGAGCAATTCAGGTCCTTGGTGGGTACGGCTATATGAGCGAATATCAGGTAGAGCGATTGTGGAGAGACGCCAAACTTCTGGAAATTGGCGGCGGGACTATCGAAGCGCACCAAAAGAATATGACGCGCGACCTTACCCAAATCCGGCAAATCCGCTAGGGACCTCTCCTTAAGGACAAAAGTACGAGACACTCCACGACTCGGGCGGGACATCATCATTGACGACCGCGTCGCTGCTCTTCGCAACGACTCTTCCTAGATCATCGTACTCATAAATCGTCACCTGATCTTCTCGACCGTCTAAATCAATGTCGATACTTTTGCGTAGCAACTTCAAATCAAGATACTCAAACCGAATACGCTCATTGACGGTTCCATCACCGGCCTGATCAAGTTCCCTGAGAACCGGTCGATTTCGCTCATCAAAATCGGTCACCGTGATGCCGTCAATCGTACCATCACTACCCTGATCATGCCTCTCAATCACCCGACGTGCATCATCGTCATACGTGTATAGCACCCGATAATCAAAGACACGGTCACCATCCCGATCTTCTTGCCAATCCGTGAGACGACCGTATTCATCATACGATGAAACAATGGTCCAAGAGAGGCGCTCTTCCACACCTATCGTATGTTCAGCGGATACCTGACGCCCTTCGCCGTCATATTGATAAATCGTCCGACTCTGAACATCTCCAAGGGGTAAACCAACCCACTCATCCGCAACCAGCCAAGTATTTGCATTGTAACGAAGACGACGCCGACCCTCATAATCACCATCGCCATCTTGATCATGATCCTCAGCGATGATCAAACCACTTTCCCATTGATACATGATCCGTTGGTCGGGCACGCCATCACCGTCGCTATCCGTCTCCAAACTTGTTAAACGCTCTCCTTCAAATCGCCGAGAACGTCGACGGTTAATACGCTGATCGTTGCCTATGTCAATTTCCTCAAGCGTCCAACGACTCGCACTGTCAAAGGTGAAAACCATACGTTCTGATGCCAATCGATCACGAGGTTGAAACCGGTCTACCCAAACTTGGCAATCGTTCAACTGTCTCTCATCGATAATGTTGTCGAGTGGATCTTTGATGTCGCTGACGGGAAACAAACGACCACCAATCACTGAAGCATCCACGCCTGCATCAATAACAGTTGGACGCTCATTCACTGTATCGTCAGCAGACTTATCCCCGCACCCAAAACATTGAAGGCTCAACGACAGGCACGCGATTCCCCAGATGGCTTTTCTCAACCTGACAACTCCTGCTCGTCAACAACAGGCATGAAGCGGGTCAAGATATCCGCAAGGCATCGGGCGTCATCAATTGCACGGTGCTGAGTACCTCGAAAGTCCACATTCATTAACCGGGCCGCTTCCTTCAGGCTCGGTCTGCGGTCCAGCTTCATTACTTTTCGAAATGATTTTGAAACGTCAAGTTGACGTTCGAAGGGGCAGTCAACTTCGTGGGTCTTACAATCTCGTTTGAACTGCCGATAGTCGTAATCGCCCCATGCACAAAACATCAAGTCAGCGTAGGGCATCAGAAAATGATTGAGTGACTTGAGTGCGATGGGAAACAGTGGTGCTGTATCTACGTCGCCCTGAGTGATCGTTGTAAGATTCCGGCAATAATCAGTTAATTTGTCCGTCTTGACTGGGCGCACAAAGCTTTGAAACTCATCGATAATCTCGTAGCTATCTGCGTGCAGGACGACCGCACCAATTTCGATAATCTCACGTTCAGCAATAGGTAATTGATTAGCGTCACAGGTCGCCTCAAGATCAATTGCCAGCAGGTACTTTGCATCGTTCATAATGTCATTGTGACAGGCAATGCTTTTCAAATCCAACAACAAATAAGTCAGGAGGTCGTAAACCTATACCCCCACCTGAGACGCAGCATTTAATGCATCCCGCCTCGGCACTGTCCACAGTCTGGGTTTACCGGGCATAGGAATCGGCTCAGGCAACATCCGAACGTGTCTCAAGACCCAAGCGCATGGACCGTGCCACCATTTCGAGGTCACAATTCGCTCTACATCATGATCACTGAACGATCCACCTATCCAGGCACGTCCGCGACTCGTATTTACAACTCGCGTATATCCACCGCGCTCATCGCCGAACTCGAGATCCACAAAACCCGCAACCCGTGCCACGCCGAACAAATGCG
>JBMYRY010000410.1:0-3450 GCA_049602795.1 Bradymonadia bacterium | reverse complement strand
GCTTTTCGTATGCCTATTTTCAACCGACTATACGTCGATGCGTACGAAGGCTATCGCTGGTCTCGTCAATGGCGGACAAAAATTGGCGACTACAAAATGAATCACCGCATCGGCGCGTTGCTAAACGTATGCGCCGAGCCACTGGGGCTCGACGCCTTAGCTATCGAGACACCCCCGGAAACAGATGAAGAGTTTAATGAAGTCGTCAGTAAGTTTTATGAACAAGCAAATGAAAGCTTTCGGGTAAACGAAACCCCATTTACGCAGTTCGGACAATTACCAACGGCCCTGAAAACCGCAATCATCCGCATCCTCAATTTACAACTCGAGGTCATTATTACGCGAGCTCAACTCGATGCGGAGAGCGGCCTGCCCCCCTCTTTCTTCGAACTCATGTACAACCACGTCCAAAGTACCCTTATCACCCAGCCGGACTTTATGGGGCTAAACCTGCCCAACCGAGATCTCAATCGACTCGCAAAAGGCGCATATGACTATGCCAGAATTATCCAAAATGGAAGCACGTTAACCGACTACATTCAATCAGTGGATTGGGCTGAATTTGAGTCAATTGACGTTTTGGACATCAGTATAGAGACGCCCTTTGGACCAATCATCATCGCGGGCAACACCGACCACATCCATCGTGGTGAGCAATCTCCACTCTTTCTTCTCGACACCGGCGGCGCTGATGTCTATCGGTTACCAGTGGGCGCAACGTCAAGCGCTCAACATCCGGTCAGTGTCGCCATCGATCTTGCAGGTCATGATACCTATGGATTTCCGGGCAGTACTGAGGTGGGTCTCTATCCTCCACTCGCGGCGGCTGACACAGCTGGTCGCTATGATGGTCAACATCCCCAAATTGGGGATGCAATTGGTCCAATGAGTCTTTCTACCGTTGCTCGGCAGGGCGCAGGCATTCTGGGCGTCGGAGTGCTTTACGATCGACTCGGCAATGACCGATATCTTTCTCACAAGCTGTCTCAGGGGGCGGGCATCTTTGGTATGGGTCTACTCCTCGACGAAAATGGAGATGACGTCTACGTCTGTGAACAAGGCTGTCAAGGCGCAGGGTCATTCGGTCTTGGTGTTCTGGTTGATGAGAGTGGCAATGATCAATACGTTACGGTCCAACACGCACAAGGGTTTGGTTATATCAAAGGCTTAGGTCTGCTTTTGGATGGAGATGGGGATGATCATTACGAAGCAATTCTCGGTGATCCCGAGTTTGGTGGGGTAGTGATGATTTATCCGAGCGCCCAGAACGCCAATTCCAATGCAAGCTTCGCACAAGGCGCAGGTTTCGGCCGTCGGGTGGCTGATAGTAGCGGCGTATTTGCCTCAGGCGGATTTGGGGCCCTAGTCGATGAAGGCACTGGTACCGACGTGTATCGTGCGGATATTTTTGCCCAAGCGACGGCCTATTGGTTTGGCATTGGATTGCTTGCGGACGGGGGTGGTCCTGACATTTACCAAGGGCGTTGGTACACCCAGGGGTCAACCGCCCACTACGCCCTTTCTTATTTCTTCGAGGAAGGTGGAGACGATTTGTACAACCCGGAGCAAGTTGTCATGGCGACTGCCGTTGGACAGGGTCATGACCTCAGTCATGGATGGCTAGTGGATTATTCAGGTCATGACGAATATTACGCGCCCGGATTGGGCATGGGTGGAGGCAATGACAATGGTCTCGGTTTTTTCGTGGACATTGAGGGTGACGATATTTACCACGGTCCGGATGGAACAAGCTTCGGCGGCGGACGAATTGGTGAGCGCGGTGCGGCATTCGACTCAACATTGAGCTTTGGTCTATTTATCGATGGTAATGGAGTAGATACCTACACACTCAGCGACAGCAATCCCTTAATCGGCAACGATAGAGAATGGGTCTGGTCAACCCGTCAGCAGACAAGGAAGCTTGGGGAGATGGGCATTGGTGTAGACGTGACTGGAGGTCGCGTACTTCTCCCGTAGAACCCCTTCGGAGTCGGCATGAACTCATCTCGACAATGCCGTAAAGCGAGTCTCAGAGGCGTGTGCTACAACATCTTTTATGCTTTTTGCCGCTGCCGCAGGGACACATCTCGTTTCTGCCAACTTTTCGCTCGGGCACTGTAGACGACTGCATGACGCCGTCAACGTAAAGCCAGCGCCCGTTTTCTCGAACAAATCGACTCGTCTCCCTTTGACAGCCCATTCGTCCATCAATGCCGTACCACGCTTCAAACTCGACCATGCCTTCGTCATCTGTTGCCTCACCCGCCTCGGTCTTGATGATCCTGAGCGTCAGCCATTGAGTACGGTCAGCCTGCAACTCGATGTTGGCTGGTCGAGTTGACTGGTGCCAGGTATCCAAAAGATAGCGTTCTGCCTTGATTGAAAACGCTGAATAACGAGAACGCATGAGCAGTGCAGCTCGCTCCGGGGACCGCTCTCCGCGAATGAAAGGTTTACAACACTCCCCAAAACGGAGCCCACGAGCACAGGGGCAGGGCATATCAGGTGACATATGTGCTCCCATTACACGAACCATCCTCACTACTCCATACGCGCATAGAACCGATCTATGCTCCATTGCGGCCTTTTGACTGTAAAGCAGTCTTGTCACCTTAAGGAAATGTCAAGTTTTGTTTACCAGCCCGTCATCCCACGCAGACAAACGAATCTCATAACCACCTATAATAAAACACAAAAACGAAATCGACCACTTTGGCACAGTCTTCGCTTAATCAAATAATCGAAACACAAACTTGGAGCATTACAATGACATATTTCAAAACCTTAGCCGTAGTTCTCATCGTCGCAACCAACATTGCTTACGCGGGTCCAGGGCATCGCCATTTTGAACGAAAGGAATCCGAAGGCGAGACGACCAATACCGATGTTATTTCAAGCCAAAAGGGTGAAAGAGAGGTCTCAGACCCCAGTCCAGTGGATCCCGAGAAAGATCCGTGTGAAGAACTAGAGGAGGCACTGCAGGAAATCATGCCCGAAGGACAGAAGGTCTACGGCGGTGTTGGATGCCATGATGGGGAAGTGCTGATCTGTACGTATCCGGAAAATTTTGTGGAGCCTGGCGATGATCCACACGGTACCGCAATTGTAAGTGCCTGTATTTCCGCACATGAACATGAACACGCAGGTCAAGCAGAGTGCGACCCTAACGGCACGGGTGTTTATCCACCGAATAATGACCTGAAATGTGATGAGAGCGAAAGTGAAGCACTCGATGCCGAAATCAAGTGTTATGACGGGAAGAAATGCCCAGAAGGTGAAGACGGTAAAGAATGCCGAGAGTTAGTTCAGTCATTCAAAGATGAGGCGTGCGGACAATATCAAGAACGTCACGGCTCTGCTCATCCCTCTTGCTAATCGTCAGTTCGAAATCCAACGCTGCTAATCTGCCATAACGGTGCGATCCTGCGCCCACGCTCGAAGCATTGTGAT
>JBMYRY010000409.1:0-3461 GCA_049602795.1 Bradymonadia bacterium | reverse complement strand
AAACGGCTGACGATTACCGATGGACCCACCAAGGGCGGTGCAATTGCGGCTTTCTGGCGCAGACCCTGACCGGACACACCGCTGCCCGCATCCACCAGATGGCCGTGCAGGCGGAGGGTGAATGGAAAGACCATGCCGCAGCCTTCTGCGAAAACAGTGGCTTGGCGATTGACGTCGTTATCAAGGAGATGTTGAGCTTTGGGTTGACCGTCGACGACCTCGCCGATCTGGAATATCTGCGCGCCCCAGATGTTGTGCGATGGTTGCCATCAAACCAAAAACACCCGGATTATCGGCGAAAAGAAGATGTGATCGCTTATTTCGAAACATGGGCATCGGTCATTGAAGCAAGAGAGACCTTGCGGCGGACACCAGACGCACAAATTCTGATCAACGGGCGACCATTTGAAGAACTGGTACCAGAGCGAATTCCCCTTGCTCTCGACGAGAATCCTGACGGCGGGCGATCTGCCGCTTAGCGGACAAAGGCTCGACAAATGAGCCCTTAGCTGTGACCCTGGGGGCAACGCACGTCATACAGGGGCACTTCAATGCGCTATCTCGGGAAAATATTCAGTCGATGGGCGAGCAGGTATGTGCCTGACCCGTTCGTACTTGCTCTCGGACTTACATTCATCGTCTGCACGCTAGCCCTCCCCCGCCTCAATTACGACCTCACAACACTTGCGAATAATTGGGTGTCCGGTAACGGAGCCGGGCTTTGGCGCTTCCTGGCATTCTCCATGCAGATGTGTCTCATTCTCGTAACCGGATTCGCTTTAGCCGAAACAGCCCCAGTTCAGCGTATCGTTGGACGCCTGGCAACGCTGCCCAAAACGACGAGACAAGCAACGACACTCATCTCAATCGTATCAATGTCAACCGCCTTACTTAACTGGGGTCTTGGGCTCATCGTCGGTGCATTCCTCGCACGCACGGTGGGCATCGCTGCGCGAAACTCTAATCGCCCCATCCACTATCCGCTGGTGTGCGCAGCCGGTTATACTGGTTTAGCAGTCTGGCACGGAGGTCTGTCTGGGAGTGCACCACTCAAGGCAACGAGCCAATCTCAGCTGATTGAGATTCTCGGTCCAGAACTGGGCAATAAGATCGCCCCAATTAGCACCCTAGATTCATTAGCATCGTCTCTCAATCTAACGGTGACCGCTCTCTGCTTTATCCTTGTACCTGCAACCCTGGCACTGCTTGCGCCGCCAGCCGACGAAATAGTCGGATTTGAGGGTGACGAACTTGAGCCTCCGCCATCAGTTACACCGCCGAACACATTCGCCGAGCACCTTAATCAATCACGCCTTGTCATCATGCTGCCCATTGTACTCACCGCGATCTGGGCGTTTAGCTGGTTTGCGGAAAATGGTATCAGCAAGCTCAACCCGAACGTAATCAATCTACTGATGCTGAGTATCGGTTTGTTACTTCATGGTTCAGCGAAAGCCTACGCAACCGCCATCACAAAAGCCGTCAATAGTTGTGCCGGCATTATTCTGCAATATCCATTCTACGCAGGCATCATGGCGTTGCTCAGCGTGTCGGGCATCGTGGGAGATCTGGGCACTTTGCTCGCATCCCTAGAAGGTTCATCACTCTGCGTGGCAACATTCTACAGTTCGGGGCTCGTTAATCTGCTCGTGCCCTCCGGTGGTGGTCAGTGGGCTGTTCAAGGACCAATCATCATGCAGGCTGCCCTAGAGAGCGGAGTCGAACCTGCTCACGCGCTGATGGCACTCGCATACGGTGACCAATGGACCAATCTGATTCAACCGTTTTGGGCACTCCCGCTGCTCGGTATTTGTCAAATCCGAGCCAACCAACTGATGGGCTATACGGTGATTCTACTCATTACGATGCAGATTTGCTTTCTGATGCCCTTGCTCATCTTTGTGTAGATGAGCGTACGACGAAGACTCCACACCGCTCATTCCGGTGGCTCTTGAAATACGCATTCGGTCTCAATGCACGCATATTCCATTGGACAGTCGTCTGTTGTTGCGCACGGTGTGAACCCGGTGATCTGAATGTTACGATTGGGCGTCTCCAAATCATTGGCATGGATGAATAGGTTTCCTCGGTGATTGCTTCGAGCAACCCCGGGCAGATATCGAATTTCAATTTCCAGCGTTTCTTCGAGCGCGAGACTATGGGGGAAGCTCGGTAGACTGTCATCGTCAATGAAGAATGCGTCAGTGCTCGCATTCATGAAGACTTCATCAACGATGAGTGGTTCAGACTCATGGCAGTTGGAGACAACCACTCGCGTATCACATACCGTCAGTTCACGGAGTATACCGTCACACTCCATCATCTCGGGCGTAACTGTCATGCAACTGTAGCTCGTATTGGCCACAAATTGGACTTCCTGTTCAGGGTTTACGGCATCGTTACTTCGAAGCACCAAAGTCGCATCGTCGGTGCCCTCCGACATGGGGGCATAGGTCACAGAGAGATCGAAGCTACGGCCGGGTGCTACGCCATTCTCTCCATCTCCATCCGGATCAGTATACGATGAGGGATTTTCGATAGCGGATTCACCGTTAAGGCTTACCGAAAAGTCCACGCCAAAACTACGCAGGAGAATGTTCTGCAATTCGAGTACCGTCGCTCCTGTGTTCGTAACCGTGATCACCTCTGTTTTGGTGTTGTTTTCCGCGACTCGCCCAAAATCCAGCTCGGCAAACGGTAAAGTTAACTGAGGACCTTCGCCGCCCTGTACGATGGGCAGTTCTAACGTCCCCCCTTCGAAATCGCCTTCAAAAACAAGGGTGCCCGACAACATCTCGACCTCCGACACAGCCACCTCGAGCGTCATTGGCAATGGCATTTCGGGTAAAATTTGGAGAGGATATGCGAATCGGTCTGTGCCATCGAAATCGATGCCCGTCATGAATGTTCGCTTGTACAAAAGGCGGCTCGTAGTGCCCGGTAAATCAAGAGCAACCCGAGTGAGGTTTACGGGACCACCAGTTGCGCTCATCTCAAAATTCACCTGAGATGCACGTTCGCCCGTGATGGTGGGTACAGACAGTGAAGCCGGCGATGCAGTGAGTGTAGTCATAGGCGCTTCCGCATCCACCTCAACCATCATGTCTGCCATGCCTGCGTCGGGTGTGGGTGCTGGCTCGTCACTCGACCCATCACTTGAACCGCATCCCCACGCAGCAAACAAAAGCGCGATCATCAATGTCTGCTTCATCGAACAGTCCTCCTCATTATTCTGATTTCGTGACGCACTGCACTCTTCTAGAGTACAGTGTGAATATAGTAGTGGTACCTGAGGTCAGTGTTTATGAACAGCGAAATTGGTGAACCCATGTACACAGTCAATCAGCACTCAAGCACCTGCTTACGATATTTTGCTATTTTTCTCACGATCGCAAGCCTTACGGTGGGCGCTCAAGCAACCCCGGTCGCGAAAACCGTCTACGACTCCGAACTCGACCTCT
>JBMYRY010000408.1:0-3466 GCA_049602795.1 Bradymonadia bacterium | reverse complement strand
ACTTCGTTAAACCCGAACCGCTACAATAAAAGCAGGGCTCGGACAACATCCTCTTGAGTGACTCTCGAGTTCTTTTGCGAGTCATTTCCAATAAGCCTAACTCGCTTATCTTCGTAATGTTGGTTCGCGCAGGATCAGCCTCAAGAGCAAGCGCAAAGTCAGTAAAAATACGATCTCGGTTCGCCTGATTATCCATATCAATGAAATCAATGATGATGATGCCACCAATATTTCTTAATCGCAGCTGTCGAACAATCTCTTCACTTGCCTCGATATTGGTTCGAAGAATGGTATCGTGGAGATTCTTTTTACCAACAAAGCGTCCGGTATTAACGTCAATGGCTGTAAGCGCTTCGGTCTGGTCAATAATAAGATAGCCACCACTTGGCAGCCAAACCTGTCGGGCAACAGCTCTTTGCAACTCTTCTTCGATCCCATAACTATCAAAAATGGGGGTTTTCCCCTGATACTTGGTCAATCTATCCACGTATCGAGGCATGAAGCGACTCATAAAATCGTGGATCCGCTCATACTCATGCTCATCGTCGACAACAATTTCTTCAAGATCCGGTCGAACGAGGTCACGCACCGCACGGAGCAGAATATCAAATTCTTCGTATAAGGTTGAAGGGGCATGCAGCGAGTCTTTTCTCAACAAAATCTCGTTCCAAACCTGACGCAAGAACTCGAGGTCTGTTTCGAGATCTTCGACACTCCGCCCCTCCGCTGCCGTTCTCGCAACAAATCCACCACCTTGAGGCACCAAGGTCTCCAAAATGTCTTTCAGACGAGTTCTTTCATCGTCATCTACGATTCGTCGACTCACCCCTACGTGTTCAACGGTAGGCATGTACACTAGGTGCCTACCGGCGATACTGACATTATTGGTTACCCGAGCCCCCTTAGTCCCAATGGGCTCTTTCGCCACCTGAACCATAATCTCCTGACCTTCCGTAATCAGGTGTTGAATGGGCTTTTGGTACGCATCCGCACGCGTTTCAGAAAGTGTCGTTTCCGACTCGTGGCGGCTTTTCTGGGTTGCGATGTCTCCTACGTACAAAAACGCAGCGCGCTCTAATCCAATATCCACAAAAGCCGCCTGCATGCCCGGTAGAATTCGAGTCACTCTGCCCTTATAGATATTTCCCACCAACGAGGAGTCTCGACGTTTTTCGAGAAGTAATTCAACGGTTCGTGCACTTTCAACAAGCGCGACGCGATTTTGATATGGAGAACAGTTAAATACGAGTGCGGACATTACAATTACGTTTCATATCTCATGCATGTGAACGACGAACTAACGTATGACGTTCAACTTCCATTCAATATGCCTCAGCCCCCGAATAAACGCCACAAAACATCGGTGTGCAAAAGTATCAGGTGACCGCCGACGAGCCAACCCTCGTTCTACAGCGACGATCGTACCTAGATATGCATCCGCTGGAAACCACCCGTCTGTTTGAGGAAGCGCATCGCCACGAAGCTCGAAGGAACCATCACGCTCGATATGATAGACGCGATGAATAACGTCAACTTCACCTCGACGAGCCCAAATCACTTCCCCGACCTTTAGGGGCGTATTCTTCGATTTAATCGTTAACCGATCTCCTGATTGGATAAAGGGACGCATCGACCCACCTCGTGCGACTAGAGCAACCTCTCGACCTTGTCCAAGTAGCTCAAGTGCGCATAACATGCCCACTTGTTCGACGGCAGGACTCATCAACGACTCGGCTCTTGAATCTGAATTAAATTAGGGACAATTCTGTCTCGCGCACGCGTGACCCCTGAACGTCTTGACGCCCATTGTCGTTCCGCAAACGTTGAGGTTTCGACAATTTGATTAGCGTGTTCAGAACCAGGTTTCGGGACTTTTAGCCCGTCTCTTTGCAGGTGAGTCATGTGCTCCATTGCCGCATTATTGACGTGAGTTCGTTCACACACATACTCACTTCTACGCCCCGGTTGTCCATGCTCAGCATGTGAAATGCCGGGACAATAAGAACAGGTGGAATGAAACGTACATCCGTCACAATCGCTCAAATAGCTCCCACGAGTGATTTCCCGCTGTGCCTCTACAATTGGACTGTGATGCCAAAGTTCGTCAAAAGGCGTCTCCCTCAACTGCCCAATTTCATCACGCCAATTCAGGCATGGATAGAGTCGTCCATCGGGTGAGATATACCCAAAAGCGGTCCCTGCTGCGCAGGTTCTAGCCGTGTCGTCAGCACCTCGAAACTCGGACCATGTAGACACATCAACACCGCGCTGCTCAAGTTGATGCATGAGCGCCAGCTTACGTTCTGTCGGGTGCACACCCACATCACACAACCCAAAGTCACTCTGGTCATCAGGAACGATATGCGCGTCAATTTCCCATTCGGCGCCCAGTTCCTTTGCTAGAGGACCAACACCCACATAACTCGTTTCATTCGGCACCATAATCGGGGTCTTCATGCTCACAGTTACCCCGCGTTCGATCAACATGCGACATGCATTAACAGATTTCTCATGGCTTCCCGGAATCAAAGTAACTGCTTCATGATCAGGTGCCAAATTGCTGTAAATTGAAATGCTGACTTTAGCAATCCCCAGTGCAGCAATGCGGTCCGCAATTTCTGGGGTAATGTGATTGCCGTGGGTATTCAACCGCACGTCAAAACGTCGCGCTCGCGCTGCAGCGATAATCTCCATCGCGTCAGGGCGGATAAATAGATCTCCACCGCTAAATAGGATCGTGAAGGTGCCCGCCTCAGCCAACTGATCCAAGACCTGCTCACATTCACTTAGACTCAACTCATCAGTCTTACGTTCCGTGATATAGCAATGCACGCATTTGTGGTCACAGCGATACGTCAAATCCCAATGAATATTGATTGGGATATGCTTTGTCCGAACGGAGTGGACAAATGATTGAAATGCATCTGGTTTAGCGTCCAAGCCCAGGGTCCTCTCTTTGTAAAATCAAGGCGAAAGTTTGTTGACGCTTTAGCAAGCAGAATAGCCCTCTCAAGTTGAGCGTCTCTCTTTTTTACGTCTGTACCATAGTATACGACACTGCGCATGAGGGATTCTAACGAATTTAAGGTCGACAGTGCAGCTAATTTAAATCGTTTCGCCTGATGTAAATGAATAATTGAATCCAAACGATGCACACATCTTGCCGGACACTGCTTTCGGCCAGCGCTCCAAAATGGTGTCGAGGCCATCTCCCATCCATCCGCCACAGGCAACACAAAGACCCGCTCGTCTCCGATAATCTGTTCGAATCCCCCGTTCCGAATCGCTGTACTTTTTCCGGTTCCGGATATCCCCGGCATCAAATAGCCGGTGCCGTTAACAACCCCGGCTGCGCCATGAATTGATAGCCCCCCCAAGGATTCTACAACCAATGAGGCTGTCAATTCTAAGCCTGCAAGAAAATCAGCTTCGTGACCATCGGTATAGAGATAGGAAATGCGTTGAG
>JBMYRY010000407.1:0-3469 GCA_049602795.1 Bradymonadia bacterium | reverse complement strand
CTTCCGTATCAATCCCGTCAGCTAAAATGTCTTCACTGACGTTTGGCGGTGCTCCTGTCAACACAACCAAAAACAAGACAGCAACAAGCGCGTAGATCGCCTCTCGTCGTTTCACTAGTGGCAATACCATGAGCAATCCCACGACTAGACTCGTCACTCCATATCCCCCAAGGAGCATTAATGCTGAGACAAGGACGGGACATAACGCAAAGATCGTGGCGGACATAAATGGCAATCGCCCACTCACCGCAGTGCCAAAAGCGTGGGCATGTCGCCCAATGACCAAAACCAAGAAGAACATTGAACTAAAACAGACAGCCAGAGGAACTAGAATACCAATTCCCACTCCCCCGCCAATCCAATACATCTCCCGCGGTAGCACAACTACAAATGCAGAAAAATCAGCCAGACTCCCAACCAGATCCCCGGAGGATAAGGATGCCATAAACAACCGCCAGTAGGTTGCGCCGTCACAATCAGCAACGGTGCAAGCGAGCGCAAGGGATGACCGCCATCCAGAATCATCTGTGGTCGATTGAAATCTTACAGACTCTTCGATTAGAAAGCGCGACAAGCCCGGGAACTTCGGTGGAAAATCGACATCAAAGAGTTGTTTAGTTTCATTAACCAATGCCCTGCGCTTACTTTGGTCTAAGCTAGCCGCCTCCCATCTGGCATGAAACTGCGACACGAAGTTGGATGAGAAACGTAGCGGTTGGGCGTCTCCCGTGCTCAAAAACAAGACAAAAATGAGGCTCAGTGTCCCACCAATACGCACAGCAACTCTCCCGACGTCCATACACTCATGAATGTGCCCACAAACTACAACGGAGGGCAATCGCTTTTATTCTGGACGCATTCATGTTAACACGGCGCATTGGAAAATGTTGAAAGATGATCCGATGGACAGGTTACCGACGTTTGCTGAAAGAGAAAAGCGAAGCCTGATCGAAAAGCTTCTCGACGAAGGAAAGATCCTCGTCCACTTCGACCCAAGGACCGACGGGAGTGATGTGCCTGACGGGTACGAAGCAGAGCCAGCGATGGCCCTCAACTTTAGTCATCATTTCCCCTTCGCGAATATCACGACCACCCCCCACACCATTGAGGCCAATCTATCGTTTGGAGGGGTCCGACATTGGTGCGTGGTTCCGCTAGAGTCAATCTTTAGCATTACCGCCTGCTCCACGGAAAAGCAGGTATGGTACGAAGACGCCCTACCCAAGGAGCTGCTCGCAGCCATCGAACCCACGCCTGAAACCGACATGATTGATGCTGAACACTCTTACGATCTTGAGTCATCGGAGATTTCCAGCACGCCAAAAACTACCGGCAGCCCTCATCTCAAACTTGTCAAATGAACACTTTACCCAAAGCATTTCGTGCCATTTTTACAGGTCTCTACGGACTACTCACCTTTAGCTTTGTAGCCCTTGTAGCATATGCTGCTACGGCAGGTGCATTTGGTAACAACTCGGAAGAGAGAGGCTCCATCGGTGCGAGTGAGTGCGAGACCCAAATATCGAAGCTTCATGATGAACTAGTGAAATCTGGCATCAATAGTCTTGCACCTTACCGAAATGATCGACTCTCCCGGTGGAACACGAGGAGCCAGCAACTCGGGCTCACCCTAGAGGGTCTACGGCGTAAGTGCCCACAACTGGAGATGAAGCAGCAACTGCAAGCACTCAGGCAGATGCTTCAGGCATACACAACGGCCATCAGAAGCTTTGAAACCCGAGGGCGCAATGCCGTATTACGCCTTCAGCCAACCTTCTCGCCGGATCAAGACCAAGAAAACTAAGGTTAGCGCACCAAAAAGATTGCTCTGCCCTGTCACACCGCAACCTGATTCTTCGCGCGTATCTTCTTTGCTCTTCTCCGACTGTGAATGAGGTGTCAGAGTGAACCAATCGCCAACCGTGCGGGTACCATCGATCCAGATCCACTCATCCGCCGCTGCAAACTCATAGTCGGTCAAGATGCGACCATCAGACGCCTCAAGTCTTATCACTCTCGTGATGCTATCGTCGCTTTGTGTCCATCGACCGGGCGCAACTTGAAAGTACTCAACTTCACCTCCTGATAGGGGTCTTGCGCGAATGCCCCCTCGAATGGAACTCACCGAGACTCCGCGAGACAAAACGAGACCATACACCGCTACCCCGTTGTTCACCTCAGGTCCAATCGAATGTCCTTCAAATACAGACACGACATCACGCGCGACCACAGGAGACTCGAGCCGAGCCCACACAGCTTCGGCATACCCTCGAGTCGGCTCAACTTCTGATGCCAGGCTGCCAACGATAGCAGGATCTAGGTAATGCGCTTCCGCCCAGGCCAATGCGTCTCGATGCTCCCGTGCGTAATTTTCAGCGATAGGACCGAAGTGATCGATGACCGCTAGCTTTACGCGACGGGCGCCCTCTTCAATCACGGAGGGTTCCACCTCGACTCCGAAATGAGAAGCCAACACCTGAATAAGCTGATCGGTCGGCACGTAAATGTCTGGCTTTGCTTGAGCAACACCATCTACGACCATAATCGCATCGAGCCCCGGGTCCACAATATCCTGCCCAGCGCCATCGAAATGTTCTACCTGCTCTAAAAAAAACGTGTCAAAAATCTCATCCTGTAAGCCGTGCGCCGCCAAGCCCACAACAAAGCACTTGGTACGAACATCTACAGTCTGGCTATCTCTAACGCTCTCAATGAAAGCGGACAGAAACGGTGTCCAATGGGTCAATTCACCATATGCATGAGAAACGGCATAACCTGTATCCGGAAATGCAGAGCCAAAGACCATCGCATTTTGGCAGTCCGGCAGCCGCCACTCACGAATCGGCTCTGACTCTTTCAAGCTCCATTGCGTCACATTAATATGCCCGTTAATCCCATGTCCGAAACACATAGAAACAACGCCAACTAACGCCACATTGACCATACATATGATTCTCATGCCGACACCCAGCGTAAACACGCGTCCCCAAGTTCTCTTGGTGCAGTTGGACTGTGTCTAAAAAACATCGAAGGCTCGATAACTTCGAGTTCGTTCAGGACGAATGCGCCACTAGCCGTACACAAGAAATCAAGCCTCGCATACAGAAGAGACCCAGCCTCTGGATTAATCATGCACGCCGTCTTGATAATTTGGTCTCCCAATGCTCGGAGTGCTGCACTGGGCTCAAAAATCTCATCCGATGCACCATAGTCATCTTGGACACGATAATCTCCCTCAACGGGCACCTTACGTACGGAGTGACTCAACATACCGTCAATATACAAGAGAGAAACCTCTCCAAAAGACTCCACCGTAGTCAAATAGGGTTGAAGCATAAAGCCATGCTCCCCAATCTTGGACGATAGCAGCTCGCACGCAACGTCAATGTCTGCGGGTGCAAATCTAAGCGTATTAATTGAGCTTGCCCCGATCGTAGGCTTGAGAAACCACCTGTCTATCTTAGGATGG
>JBMYRY010000406.1:0-3472 GCA_049602795.1 Bradymonadia bacterium | reverse complement strand
GTCTCGTTTGACGGCGAATGGGTCTACTACGCCAAATTTATCGACGAGCAAACTGTAGGGATATTCCTCATCGCATTTAGGATGCTCGCTTGGTCCTTGGGCATATACCTGTGTTTCTATGCATGGGACATCGACCTAACCGGGTGGCTCGCCTCAGCAGGTGTAATCGGTGTCGTGCTCGGTTTCGCTGCAAAAGATACGCTTGCTAACCTCGTTGCTGGGCTAGCCATTCTAGCTGATCGCTCATACCAAGTGGGAGATTTTATCGAAGTTGAGGGGTTATACCGAGGCAGGGTCACCCGTATTGGTATGCGTGCAACCGTGATCAACACGGTTCGCGATGTTCAGATTGCAATCCCCAATTCCCTGTTGTCCAATGGCTACGTGGTCAACGAAACCGCTGGCTTATCCAATTCCCATCGAATCGACGTGCCCATCTCGGTTGCGTACGGCACCGATCTCAAGCTTGCAACACAAACACTTGAGCGCTGCATCAACGATTTACCCTATATGGTCCCCTCGAAGCCAAGTCGAGTGTTAGTTTCGGAGCTAGCAGACTCAGGCGTCACATTTAGAGTGATGGTTTGGCTCGATGCGTCTTCTAACCGGGAATTGCTGATCGACGGAGTGCTAAGACGGGCCTACAATGCGCTTCAAGAAGCGGGGATTGCCATCCCATTCAACCAACTCGACGTCCACATCAAGTCCTAGGCGATTCCGCTACGTTATTCAGGTTTAAGGGCGCCATCACTGAGGAGCAAGTGACGAGCCAGGACCTGAGTCTGATCTTCTTCACCCCATACGAGCGATGCCAAAGGACCGGATGCAACTCTCACCAAATAACTAGTTATCAGTTGCACAATCGCGGATCGAACGGGAAACTCTTCCCTCAATCGAGCACCTGCCATCGCGCGGTACATCGTTTCAACCGCATTAACAAGTTCAGTAAATGCTGTCCCGATCTGCTCTCGCCCCTCTCCTCGTGGATCGACCATCTGACGGAGAATCACGCAAACGAGCCCGGGTCTCTCCACAGCAAAGTCAAGCAAACACTCAACCAGACCGTCGAGTTGAACTTCGAGGGTTCCCGTAGGATCCATTGCAGAAATGAGTACGTTGTGCAGTTCCGAAAAGGCAGTCTCCACAACCATTGAGTGGAGCTTTTCTTTACTACCAAAGTGATACAAGAGCGATGAACGCCTGATCCCAACGGTCTCTGCGATATCACCGAGCCGTGTGTCTCGGAATCCATTTGCGCCAAAGGCATCTTCAGCCGCCCTCAACAGAAGTTTGACTGTGTCTTCGGGACGTTCTTCTTTCCGAGGTCTTCCCACTGCCTCTCCTCTCAATTTGCCTAAGTTTGAGTGACGTCATCACATTAAGCCGCTCTCATTTAATCCGCAAACCCGAAAGTGATAAAATTACACATTCTAACGAGCCGTTCGCCAAAATAGAAGTGAACCAACCCCGTGCCCGGCTGGGATCGCCCAGAAAATCAAAGAGACGCTCTGCCCGAAGAAACCGAGCAAAACGTCGAACAAGATACCTGCACAGCCAAAGTAAATTCCAAATAGCCTCATACGTCTCGTCAGTCCTTCATTGACATGGACGAGCATGAGGATCACGACGCAGGCCTGCACAGCCCAAAAGCTCACACCGAGACGTAAGAACACAAGGGAAGACACATCAAATCTAAACGCTTCGCCGAGTAATCCAATCCAATAGAACAAACAGACGCAGAAGAATGCCCATAGACCGAGAAATGTGACAAGAACTCGCCTAATCATCCTACTTCTTGCGGAAAAGTGCCTCAAGGTCTGCCAGTGCTTGCGCTCGACTCACCGAGGGGGCGCCGCGTTTGGGCGCCGTACTCTCCTCATGGCGAGTGTTGCGTGAGGGATGATTACCAATCAACTCCGATAGCGCCTGAGATGTTCTCGGCTTTGGCGGAGGTGCGACGACTTGCTCAATTTTTCGATTCTTGCGTAATGTTAGACTAATGCGCTGTCGACCAAGATCGACCCCCAGCACCTGAGCCCTTACTGGCTGCCCTACCTTCAATGCCTGCTTTGGGTCATCGATAAAATGCTCTGAGATTTCACTCACGTGAACGAGTCCTTCAGAAGACAGACCTAAATTAATGAACGCCCCAAATGAAGCCAGTCTAGAGACTGTACCCGTCAATTCCATGCCCGGTTTAATGTCATTTAATGTTTTAACGAGTGGTTTCGAGACTGCCCGACTTGGTGCGGCAACCGACTTGGATGACGGTGTCATCGCTTCAATACCCAGTCCTCTACGAGCGAAGACGAGCACGTCTTTGTACGCAGCACCGAGCCGCTCCTCATCTAATTCATGCTGGTGATCAGCAAGTCCGAGAGCAAGAGGGTTGATGGCTTGCCATTCATCAAATGGCAACAGAACTCGACGGGCAAGCGCAAGTGCATCCTTCACGGGCCGGTCCATTGCCTCCGATATATTTGCCCGAGCCTCCCGAAGACCGCGAGTGGTGACGGCGATCTTCCTAATATTCGTAAAGGCATTTCGAAGTGCGTCAGTCACCCCCTTACGCATTGCCTCTCGAGGAATGACCAGTGCTTCAACTGGATGTCGCCCGACAATTGCTTCGAGGGCGGCCCGTAAGCCTGCCTCCATATCAATCAGCCCCTGTCCGACGAGTCGACCATCACGGAGCACAATCGCCACTCCGAGTGGTCCGCTCGGTGGAACACTCACTGCTGCCAACAACGGAACATCGGGTGCTTTCTCGCCCAACAGTTCCATGTATTGATGCGTTGCATTCCGAATAGAGACAGTTTCAGCAGTTTGGTCCTTTAGACTCAAACTCCACTGAGCAAGATCGACTTTGACGAGCAAATCCAAAAGGGCTTCTGGCTCTCGTCCACCAGCAATTGCGGACAAGTTAGCGGCGCGCGATTCAACCTGTTGACACAATTCTTCACGCGGATAGTCAAAATCAAGTGCCAAGATCCCGAGGCGCTCACCCCGACGAATCGGCAGCCAATCTTCATTACTGATTTCACTTAAGGGTGCAGCCCCAACATATTGCTCAAACTGACCGGCCAGGCGAGGTGTCTTCGTCAACAACCGGACATTTAATTTTGCACTGTTGCGCATGACCGATAAGCAGGCATACCAAAGGGATACCGCCGATTTGATGGCATCACGACGGCGATGCTCAGGCACTGTACCCGACGGCGCCATCGCGTCGGCACGCTCTATCACCGATACCTCATGTCTCGTCAAAGAGTGTTGTAGAAGCGTAGATGGAATCGGTGCTAATCCCTCGCGATGTCGTCGCGCGATCACTTCTTTCAGGTAGTTCTGCTGTACCTGATGCATTTGGTACGCACGCCAAATCACCAGGAGTACATAAGGCGTTAACTTCTCATTTTGAAGCGGCAGTATAGTCTCTAGGGACGCCTCTTCTAAGGACAGTCGTTCCGCGATG
>JBMYRY010000405.1:0-3472 GCA_049602795.1 Bradymonadia bacterium | reverse complement strand
AGCCAAGACAGCTTCCCCCTCGAATCTCGCCGCCGACAGGTCACAGGCTGGATCCGCGACGACCAGCGCTCGCGCTTCGGCGGTCTGATTCGAAATCGTGAGACCTAAATTCGGCTTTTCTTGCATGCTCCCAATGCACCATCTCTCTCCGAGAAAGTGTTGTCCATCGTGCAATAAATGCCAGGGCACTTCCCATTCTGAGCATGAAATCTTGATACTTCCTTGGTGCAATCTCAATAATTGCTTGATGTCTGATGGAAATAGCACATCAAACACAAACTGCCCCTGAGATTTCATCGAATCGACCGAACGGCGCTGGCGGATGACTCTACTAAGGGCGCGTCGCAGTCCCTGAACTTCCTGCTCCACAGTCGTCCCGTCAAGCAGGTGTTTAGCCGACCAGGAGGTTGCCTCCGGAGCGAGAACTAAAATCTTATAATCCGTGAGTCCATCGTTCGCGGAGGTGATTAAGATTGCCAATTCGATCATGAATTAAGTTTACGAGATCAGGGTTCAGTACCCAAAGAAAACAAAATAAATAAAAAAGAATGTAAGAAATCGCCAGCTTCCTCGACTAGTGCACCGAAGCAATATTGGTGATCTGATGGAGATTGGTCGAATGTCAAAGCTATTAGCGTTTTTATTTTTGTTGTGTCTATTGACGGGATGCGCATTCATTTCAGAACCCGATGTAGGTCCTGGCTCCAATTATTCAGGGACAGACTGGCCTGAGGACGGAAATACCGGTGGTCCCCTCCCTTCTCAAACCTGTGAAGACGGTGGATCCATCGACTGTGAATCGGAGCCGGGAAGTCACGGAGGTAATGAACCAGAACCCCCGGAGAATCGCTGTGTTGATGAGTCCGACGCCGGCGGCTTGGATGACCAGGGTACTGATGATAGCAACTCAGAGACAAGCGAAGACGACTCGGGACCTGAGGATTCAAATTGCGAGAACCAGGGCGATGAGAGCGAGGAAGCTCAGGACACAAGTTTCTCCAACTCAACGCAAGTAGATGACGCTACAACCCCTCATCTACCCGAGGACGCTGACGTCGAGGAAACGGATGATCACGAGGAGCAAGACACGTGAATCATCAGGAGGATTCCATCAACACGACATATTTGGTCGACCGCTGATAAAGGAAGGTGACGAGCGTGCTTTATTTAGCACCCGTGTACAAGACCTAAACGGGTCTATACTCTCCTACAACGGATAGGCGTCTCTATGTACATGACGTCTCTATGTACAAACGGCTCTATGTACAAACGGCTCTATCGCTTTTGGCTACCCTGGCGGTCATTGAACCGTGTCGCCTGCTAACTGCCCATGGTATAAAGTTATCCTTTGTACTCTATTTTGAGTCGCTCTATAGGCTAAAATCCGGTAACCTCACGCCGACTAAATTATGCAAGGCATGCATCATGATTTTTCGTTTACTACTCATCATGGTCCTTCCGTTATTTGCCCTCCTTGGCTGCGAGGACAGCGCGAAACAAAGCGACCCCGTAGGCGGTCTCGATCCAAATGACCCGATCACGCAAGTGACGCTTGTACCTATACCCGCTTCAACGACCATCTTCGTTGGAAGCGAAGTGGCATTCAGTTGGTACGCAACAACTCAATCCGGTAACAGAATTACCGATATCCCCGCTGAGTTAACAATCTCACCGCAGGTGATTCCCGCAGATCCTACATCACGCACGTACCGGTTCACGGAGGTCAACCAGTATACCGCCACCGTGAGACTGAACCCACCGTACGACCAGTTTTCAGACGACCTAATCCTAACCGTGACTGACCAAGCGCCTCTAATCACATTCGAATATCCGGCGAGAGGAGAAACGGTCCTCGCGACGTCGAATAGCATTACCCTTCGTGGTCGCGCCGAACACACCGGTCGTCTGACTATCAATGGACAGGAGGTTACCTTAGCCACAGATGGAGCCTTCTCCCACCCATTCCAGCCATCTTGGGGTCTAAACCAACTCAATGTCGAAGCTGAGGGGGCCGGGGTTTCGAGCAAAATCACACCAACTTTCTCATACGCGGACGCGTACGAATCTACCCTGAGTGACCAAGGCAAAGGCGTACAATTAACTGACGCTCTTATGATGGCGATTGCAGCAGCCTTTTTTGACGACGGGGTTCACGATCGCCGAGATATTGATGACCTTGCAACCGTCTTGGAAGTGATCATTGAAGACTCTGATTTAGCAACTGCACTCGGGAGCACCGACGCGATCGAGAGTTTACGGACCCGCCAAGATATTGGCGAGTTTCTCGGCGCTCAGACAACCTTGGACGTAAGAACGAGCATCGTCTCTCCAACTGCAGTCGGACCAACTCAGGTCATTCTAGATCCCGTAAATGGAGGCATTGCGTTTCAAGCTCGAATTGGTAATGACAGCAAACCTGCTCTGACGATACGGCTTAAAGTGGACCTCACCTTTGAATTTGTCTCAAGTGATGGTCGCACCGGTCAGGCCACCGGCTCAATTTATCCAACGATCCGCGTTGGTTCGGCTCTCCTCTCCGGCATTTTCTTCATCAACAAGGAACCCGGCATGATGCCAACAGCCAGTCTTTCAGACTTTACACTCGACATTAACAATGTAGAAACCGACCCAATTGAAGACGTGGAGCTGACCCTCGACTTCCTTGGAACCACCAGCACCATCGATCTTTCTGGTATTATCAGCCTCGATTCGTTCACGATGAATTACATCGACCCCGTAATCAATCGCGCCGTCGATTTCATCACGGACAGCTTAGAGTCCATTGTTGCGACGGCTTCACAAACATTACTCCTTGATCTTTTCGAAAGTCTCACCGTGGAAGACACCCTGACATTCGACAATGTTTTTGACCCGACAAGACCTAGCATATCACTGAGTTACAAGACTGAACTCAACCGATTCAACTTCATCGATAGCGGCGCACTTGTTGGGCTTAACCTCGATGTCTATACTCCGCCAGCCATCCCTCGCGACAACCTTGGGGCGATTCGCAGAAACGGCTGTTTGGCAAACCGACCAAATCAATTCACGCCAGACTGGCAGAATGACGTCGCTTTTGCGCTTCAGGGTGACGCGATCAACGGCTTGCTCTACGGGATCTGGCAATCAGGATTGATCACTGGTCCAATCAACCTGACCGAAGTCCTCGGTGACAACAGTTTTCTAACAGGCGACGACTTCAATATTGTCCTGGACCCGTATGCTCCGCCCATTCTGTCCGCATGTCGTGATGAAGAAGGTGCTACACTCCGCATCGGTGACCTAAAGATGGAATTAGCCGGTGAACTCATCAATATTCAACTCGACTCAACCGTCTTTGTGGATATCGACGTTCGCGCCATCTACCGAACAGATGTAGACGGTATCTTTGTGGAAATTGGTGAAGTTCAAACATTTGATGTCGAGATTGTGGAAGTTGAACTCGCCCTTCATCAGATTCGTCTGCACGTCT
>JBMYRY010000404.1:0-3475 GCA_049602795.1 Bradymonadia bacterium | reverse complement strand
GGGATCACGAAGTGAATGTTCAGGAGACCGAGTCTTCAGATCCATAATGTTTAGGGATATCTTGGGGTAAGATGAACCAGCGCAACTCTTCGTAATCTTGGTTGAGTGCGTACACCTCAAGTTCAGCATTCTCGTCTACGGTATGGCTCAGCAGAATCTGCTCTGCCTCCGCAAGTTGGGCTCGTAATCGCTCTTCTCCCGCCTCATTACTATGGCTCGGAAAGTTCATCTGACCCGTCGCGTAGGAAATATCCCCCAATCTTGAACTCGACGCCGACGAGCCTGTTCGATGTTGCCAGCGCCCACTCTCTGGGTCAAACCGATACGCCGGCATCAAACGCCATCCATGCTCTGCGACCAACTCCACCGCTCGCACGATATAATCAAAGGTCTCCTTGGAGATAAAGTAATTGAAGTTAAGGCGTGTCCATCCAGGCTTAACCCCGCGACAGCCTCGCTGCACTTCCCGCCGATACGCTTCGCTCTTCGTCAAATCGATATTTAACAGGCGATGCCCGTACGGTCCGGCACATTGCCAGCCGCCTCGAGCCTGAATGCCAAATAGGTCGTTGAGTAGGGCCACAACGAAATGATGATGTAAGAACTTCTTGTTTGGACCTCGAATCATAAAGGAGACAATGGATAGTCGCCATCGATCATGATTACCCAAAATATGAATATTGTCATGCGCACGCCACCGCTCGATGGCTGAACGAATAAAATGATGCTCTCGACGTTGGATCTCCTCAATCCCTACGGCTTCTTTAAGCTGAAAGACTAGTCCAGCCTGAATCGATGCGAGAATCGCAGGCGTTCCAGCTTCCTCACGCTCCACAATATTGCTTGAAAAGATGTGCTCTGTCCGACTGACGTAATCTACTGTACCGCCGCCCGGGTAGGATGGTTTACACCCCTCAAAGAGATGACGCTTGGCAACCAGAATCCCCGTTGCGCCCGGGCCACCTACAAATTTATGGGGAGACAAAAAAACCGCATCCTTATAAATCAGATGACCATCTTCTCTATCATCCGACATATTCATTTCAATCTTGACGTAAGGACCAGCTGCTGCGAAATCCCAAAAGGACAGTGCGCCGTAACGATGCAAGAGTGACGCAATTTCTCGAGTATCTGACCCGATGCCGGTCACATTAGACGCGGCAGAAAAGGAACCAATTTTCAAGGGACGTGTCTGGTATTTGATTAACTCCTTCTCAAGCAGTTCAATATCCACTCGCCCGTTTTCGTCTTCATCAATGACAACGACATCTGCGACACTCTCTCGCCATGAAACCTCATTTGAGTGGTGTTCGTATGGTCCAATAAAGACGACAGGTCTATCGCACGCCTGCACCTGTTCACCATGAGAATACTGTCCGCTCGTCCGTAACCCAAGCACCCCAATCAGTTGGTGAATACCTGCAGTAGCACCACTACCTGAAAAGATGACGACATCCTCATCATTCGCCCCCACTGCTGCTGCAACAATCTGTCTCGCCTCTTCTCTCAGACTCGTGGTCTGTCTACCCGTACCAGACATCATGGTATGAGTATTGGCGTAGAAAGGCATGACTTGGGAACGTAAATACTCTTCGATGAAGGTTAGACACCGCCCCGATGCGGTGTAATCTGCATAGACCAATCGTTTCGGTCCAAAGGGTCCATCAAGTACCTGGTCCCGACCGATTACAGACCGTCGAACAAACTCAATCAGTTCGGACGTGTTAGTCATTATTCAGGGCCCCCTTGCCCCCAAATACTAGTCTAACGAACGGGATATCTAATTCACAAGTAGATATCTACAGCACGATTGATTCCGCACTGAACAAAAGTGTTCACTAAATTGCCGCATCAGTGGGATTGACTCCAATTTGCGTAACATTTTTGTAACAAAGCGACTTTTTTCAATGAACTTCGATAGTTTGGCTTGATTCTCGATCTGAGTTTCGGTAGCACATGGACGGTAACAACGTATAGCGGAGGGATGAGCTATGAAGTTTGAAGATCCAAATATGGGCGAATTTGATGTCCCGTCAAATGTCTTAATGTTCGACGACTTCTTCACCGTTCCCAAAAAAAGTGAGCCATCCAATGACACCGTAAAGACGGCCGGCTCGTCAATGAATCGATGGATAGGCATCGAACCGCCCGTGGTTCAGGTTACCTTACCTGGACTCGATCCCCTTATCAGCTAAAGTTCACACTTCGATACGCATCGTTAACTGCCTTCTTCACGGCAGCCGCACTCACTGGCCAAGACTTCTTATTCCCAAAAGACCACATTAAATCTTGCTCACAGCGCTTAAGCGCATACGTCTTGCTGTAAGAGAGTCTAGCCAATAGACCTGCTTTCTCAGTCACAGCCCGCGCCCAACTCTCTGGCTGTACCCGCTTGCTACCCACGCTACTTTCTAACCATGAAAATTCCATCGTTCACCCAAATCCTTAGCACCCGTGATGACTCACGATGTGCACGTTAAGCCAATGCTGCTTCCACGCATTCTTTGACCATTGCGGCATCCACAACATCTCTGTGTGCCTTCATCACCTGACCAATCACTCTGCCAGAATGCAAACCATCTTTCCCACCAAGCGCTTCGATTGCTTCAGAAACCCAGCCTTGAACATCGCTCAATGAAGCTTTCTCAGGCAGCCATTGCTGTAGCTGATCGATCTCCCAAGCCAGCTCGGCTGCTTGAGCCTCGCCAGACGGTCCCAACTCACGAAACTGAATCAATGCCTTTTTTTGACTTTTTTCATACGCCGCGATGACCTCGAGCCATAATGCATCATTGACTTCTCCACTGAAGCCTCCCTTAGTTGTTTGCTCCATCATTTTGGTTTTAAGCATTCTCACTAAATTCAACAGTGGCTTGTTCTTGCTGCGCATGGCAGATTTTAAGGTTTCTTTTAACTGATTTTCGATTGACACTTTTAGCTCTCCATTAGTCATCTGAAGTAAAATCAAGAATGAGGCTCTCACCCAATCGTTCGGTGAGAAACTCTTTCAGTCTTTTTTTGAGTCTCGCTTCGACCTGCCGTACACGCTCTCTTGAGATGTCGTAGCGTGCCCCTAGTTCTGCGAGTGAAACTGGTTCCTGAGCAATCATACGCTCTTTCCAGATCGTTTGCTCTCGCTCATCTGTGAGTTGCTTTGCGAACTCTTTCATTTGTGCGTCCACGGTGTGCAACAAATCAGCATGCACAACCGTATCCTCTACATCCACATTCTCATCGGCGATCGTGTCGCCCACTGTTCGCGTATCACCGTCCCCGCTGCGCCCCTTGGGCCCCGTCAAACTCAATGTTGGCTGACGCAATAATGTCGCGGCGACCACATCGTCCTCCGACACATCGAGTGATTCCGCAAGTTGCAGGGTCGTCGCTTCACCATGCTCTTGCATCAATCGAGCGCGCTCTTTTTCCAACCGAAAGAAGAGCTTACGTCCAGCCCGCGTGTTCGCAAACGAGATCA
>JBMYRY010000403.1:0-3479 GCA_049602795.1 Bradymonadia bacterium | reverse complement strand
CGAAAAGCACCTCTAGCATGACGCATGGGCAACTCGAAGCGAAGACCGATGACGGTTTACTCGTCACTGACATCCGCGCGGAACAAGCCCCGAATCCTAATAGTCGAGTGACCCTCGATTCTGCCAAAGACCGGTTGGGCATGCCGAAGGTTTCATTGAACTGGCAATTAAGCGAGCTAGATTATCAGTCCGTCTTGAAAACACAGACCATCCTTGGTCGAGCATTAGGCGCACAGAATCTGAGCCGCTTCAAATTAATGATCGACGATCGAGACCGATACAACAAACGAGTGGAGGGTGGTTGTCATCATATGGGCACCACCCGGATGCATGACGACCCACGCTTCGGTGTGGTAGACAAGAATTGTAAGGTATTCGACATAGACAATCTTTATATGGCTGGCAGTTCAATCTTTACCACAAGCAGTGCAGCGAATCCTACCTTGACCATCGTTGCGTTTGCGCTAAGACTATCAAAATGGCTGAAAAAGGAACTCGCGTGATGCACGTAGATCGACGGCAGTTCACCAAACTATGTGTCGCGGGACTCATGACCCTGCACTTTGGCTGTCGAGACGAAAACAACCTTGGTGAAAAAGAAATCGAACGACTCAACGCATTCGCGAACAAACTCCAGTACATGGACGCATGCAAGGCTGTCGGACAAGACCTGTTGGACGAGGCAAGCACGCCCGTCGACGAGCATAAGCTCTTCGACGATCTATTCGGCGGTGCCAACCCAGGTCAAGTACTGGCACATGAGCAGCTGCTTAAACGGCAACGGAATGATTTCTTGAACAATCGCGCCGTGAACTACAAGGGCTGGCTCATCTCAGCGACCGAAGCAAAGCTCTTGATGTTGATCGCGAGTCTCTAGCTAGGTGAGTTTACCGAGCTCGCTCAGCTCGTCCCCCTCCCCCTTTCTCGTTTCATGCGCTCAAAACAGGTGCTTAAAACTGCACTTTAAAACGAGACAAATTCATCTACACTTTAGACTCCAATCATCGTGAGTAAGCAATATGAGGCACCTTGTCATCTGTATTTGGCTTTTGTACGCACTAACAACCGTAGGTTGCGATGACACGGCGGGCAACGCCGACGACTCGGACGTCGATGCCAATCTTCTCAGTCCCGATGCAAGTAGAACTGACGTGTTTGTCGTCTCGCTCGATCAAGGCGCGACGTCCGATCAAACTGTATCGACTGGCGACGCAACCCTACCATCGGACGCTGAACTCAATCTGCCAATCAGTGAAGACCCCATTATCGAACCTGAAGTGTCGGACGATGACGTAATGAGACTCAATGATGCAATGCCGACAACATCATGTTCACCCGTCACTTGGCGATATCCTGAGAACGACACAATTATTCCTTCAAGAATCAGGGGGTTAGCCTTTCAATGGACAGGTGGAACGCCCCCCTACCGAGTGACGATGCGTGCCGGTGGTCAAGCCTACCAATGGTTTGTAAATGATACGTCGGTCAGTCCTGAGGGTGCGCAGTGGGAGATCGTTCAAGATCTGTCTCGAGGACAGGCACCAATCACAGTCAACGTCGAACATCTGATCGACAGCACAACACGATGTGTCAGCGAAAGCCTTTCGGTTCAGGTCGCGGAGGCTGAGCTTAAAGGGGCGGTTTACTATTGGTCGACCACCGACTCAGGTATTATGCGCTTACCGCTCGGAGACAATGCTCCCGAGTTATTCTTGGGTCCCGACCTAACCGCAGACCCTCCATTGAACTGTCCTGCCTGCCATGCATTGTCTAAGGATGGTGCACGAATGGCATTTACCAACACAACGTTTCCACCATTTGGAAACATGTCGGTGATCGACACGGAAACGCCGTCACAACAATTGTATCGCGCAAATGAGGACCGAAATGCCAATAACGTACTGGATGCCGGAGAAGACCTGAACGCCAATGGACAACTTGACACCGTGAAAGGCTATTTTCCCTCCTTTGCTCCCGACCATCGGCGGGTCGTTGCTGGCGCTAAAGGAAAACTACTCATCATCAACAGCGATGATGGGCAGACACTTGAAGAACTCCCGATTCCTGCTGAGCAAGTCGCAATTCATCCGGACTGGTCGTGGCAAGGCGATAGAATCGTCGGTCTTCTGGCGGCCGCAGGGCTCGAATCCATCTTCGACGACCTACCAATCCCCGGTATTGAAATCGACATTAGCGCTCAAGGTGTAAGTGATGGTTCGCTTGCAATCTGGGAGGAAATCGATGGCGTTTGGGGCGCACCTGAGGTGCTCATCCCACCTCCTGCTGGAGATTTCAATAACGGACGACCGGCCTTCGATCCCTCGGGGCGCTGGATTGCCTATCAAGTCTCGGGACCAGACTCCAATCCCAATGATGACTTAAACTCAAACCAGTCACTCTTCATTACCGATAGCACGCTTGCAATGCCAACCGCCCTCACCCGAGCTAATGGTATTGGAGAACAGGGCAACAACTGGCCGAAATGGTCTCCACCAACCCGAAGTCGATACATTTGGTTGGCGTTTAGTTCACTACGACCCTATGGAAATGTGACCTCCGGAGGCAATCCACAAATTTGGATTACGGCAATTGACACCTTGGCGGAACCTGGGCAGGACCCAAGTGCACCGGCATTCTGGCTACCTGGTCAGGCCCCGGGCAGCGGCAATCACATTCCATACTGGTCGGTTTACGAGAAACTATAATTATCAGGAAACGACGTGTAGATTGGAACCTACTCCTGAGGACAGACAACACGAGAGCAAAGGAAATCCGTGGGCATTCAGAGTCAAAGCACACTGATCGCATCCATGATCCTCATCGGACTCGCGATTCATGTCTATAATGACCGCCGGTCAATCAAATTCCGCAAAACCTTCATGGTGCTATTGGGCAGTCTCAGCTTCGTTAATGCGATGTGGTTTCTGTACCTCCTCAGCCGAAACAGCGTCTGGTTAATCGGGCTGTCCTTTGGAGCACTCTTTTTCTCTCAAGTGACTCGACGTTTTTTTGAGAGATTCACCCGCCGTGGTTTCACCGCCCTCACTCGGTCGCTCGATGCAGTTAGTGCGGTCTGGATCTGCCTACTCGTAGCTGACTTACTCTTCGAAACCCACTTGGTTACTTCTGCGCTCGTTCTTTTCATTACTGCATTTTTCACGCTCGCAACCTGTGCGTTCTCACTCTGGAAGCTAATGGTCCGTCGGCAGACCGCCAGACAAAAAACGGAAGCAACCCGATTAGGTTACCTCATCATCGGTGGTCTGGTCACTCTAGCTCTGACCTGTGTCGATTTCTTGGCGACCTTAAACTTTCCCGTCCCGGCACTCGGTCACCTCAGTTTGACCATCTATATGTACTTTTGGATGCAAATTGTGTTGCGCTCTCGCCTACTCGATCTCAAAGAAGTCTTGGGGCGAGGTCTCTCAATGCTTAGCCTATCCACCATCATTACCCTCATCTATATCCTCATGCTAGCT
>JBMYRY010000402.1:0-3481 GCA_049602795.1 Bradymonadia bacterium | reverse complement strand
TTTTGTCAGTTACTCTTGTGGGAATTTGGAAAGTTTGGGTACACTCTTAATTAGCCAAATGACTAGGAGGTTGAATCGCAATGGCAGTCGAATTTTATGATGTTAAAGAAGGCAAGAAAGTCTCAATCGATGAGTCAAATATAACCCGTAAAGTATACACTCGAACGACGAAAGCAGGTAAGGAGCAACAGCGATATGCTTTTCGTGGAAAGACGAGTGATGGACGCAATCTCACCCGCTTCGTCAGTAAAGCTGACTTCGATGCCTCTAGTGCAGCAATTGAAGACTGAACGGTCTTAATCTATCAAGGGGACCGGATGCCGAGACGGTATCCGTCGTGAGCGGAAAATATGAGTAGTGATTCGGATAGCCCCAAGAACGACCCGCTCTTTGAGCGACTCTTCGCAGAAGCGGAAGCCTGTTTAGATAAAAAGCGCAAAGCACCAGAGCCCGATCAACAAAGACCATCGGGGGATGCGTCTGTTCAACCAACGAACGAGGCACCTAAGGAGCACCTGCCCCCTCTTTCCGTAAAGAGCGAAAGATCATCGGAATCGCCGAGACAACGGCTTACCAGGGAGGGAGGACTTGCGCTTGGTGGGCTGAGACAGAGACCCCCCAAAAACGAAAAACGAGCGAACCAAATTACAGCCGATCAAACCAATCATGCCGACGCTTTACAGCAGGCTGAGGCGAAGATTGAGAAGCTGAAAGGTCGTTTGACCACCATCAAGGAAAGAGCGAAGCGAGACCAACAACTCGCGTTGTCAAAGCAAGCCGATAAAATGATCTTGGGCTTTTTGCAGTTGATTGATGACTTGGAGCGAGCGTTAAGCGCATCAGTGGAAGAGGGGACAGACTCAACTCAGTTTAAAGCCTATCGCCAAGGCATTCAACAAGTCTACGATGGGGGACAGCACATTCTATCTCAATATGGCGTAAAGCGATTTGACCCAGTGAAGGAGCGGTTCGATCCAGAGAGACATGAAGCTGTGCGGAGAGAAGCGCGCACTGATATTGAGCCCAACCATGTGGTTGAGGTTTTTCAAGCGGGCTACTTGATTGATGAACGCTTGTTAAGAGCCGCGCGAGTGAGTGTTTCCGCACCTGATTAAAGTTCGATGAAGGCTAGACTGGATATCTGGACGACTCTGATCCAGAATATAACTTGGTAATCGAAGTGTGGTGGTGAGATGTGTCGTTTATTTGGTTTTCGCAGTGTGATCCCAAGTCAAGTTCATCAATCGTTACTCGATGCCGATAATGCTTTGGGCAATCAAAGTGTTCGGCATCCTGATGGATGGGGCGTTGCGCATTACGTTAACGGTTCTCCTCACCTTATTCGCAGTTGTGAAACAGCGCTTAGTGATACATTGTTTCATCGTGTAAGCGGCGTTGTGGCGTCGGAGACCGTGGTGGCGCACGTGCGTAAAGCGACTCAAGGCCGAAAGAGTGTGTTGAATTGCCACCCATTCCAGCATGGACGCTGGGTCTTTGCTCACAACGGGGACGTTGAAAATTTTGATGAAGTTAAGGATGAATTGAAGCAGAGAATCTACCCTAAGTTTCGGCGGTACATTCTAGGGGACACAGATAGCGAAGTTATTTTTGGACTGTTTCTTTCCCGATTGTCTGACTTTGGTCCGATCGATCGTCACCCTCGCGTGGAGTACGTGGTCGATGCTTTAGCGGATGCCGTCAAGCTCGTCCGATCGGTAGCGGACCGAACTGGACTTGAGAATTTAGCGAGGCTTAGTTTTGTGGTGACCGACGGGACAATTCTCGTAGCTCATCAAGGTGGCAAGGAACTCTATTGGTCAACCTACAAATCATCTTGTCCAGACCGAGATAGCTGTGCATATTTTGCTCCAGAATGTGAAGCACCTTCGAAAACTGGCTTCGTCAATCATTTAATCATTTCAAGTGAACCGCTCGGTGGTACGAACATTTGGTCGGAAATGGTGGTAGGGGAGTTCGTCGGTATTGATTCGAGAATGCAGTTGACACATCGTTTAGATCCGCTGACCGCTCCTGACCAGGGGTTAACCGAAGCCTCGTGCCATTGAAGAGTAGAAGACGATGGATTTGAAGGCAATCAGGCTGCGATGCCCTTCCTGTGACCCGGGAGAAATTTATGTTGAAGTGCCAGGTTCGACTTGTCCCAAGCATCAATCATTCTTGGTCTCTGAGTCCGCAATTCAAGGTGATTCGCTTGACCGCAACTTAGGACGTCTTCTCTCTGATAATTATTTGATTTTCGATCGAATCGGTCGTGGAGGCATGGGGTCAGTTTACCAAGCGGTCCATTTGAATCTAAAGCGAATCGTTGCCCTCAAGTTGATCAATACGGCGGGCATAGAGCCCGAAGACTTGGAACTGCTCAAAGGTCGGTTCGAGTTTGAAGCGCGGAGTTTATCAAGTGTAAGTCACCGCAACGTGCTTACCGTCTATGATTACGGTGTGAGTGAAGGCGACTGCTACATGGTGCTGGAGTATATTCCAGGACAAACTCTTTCCGAATTACTTAAGAAACAAGGTTCACTCTCATTCCAGCAAAGCATTGTGCTGACAAATCAACTCTTGGACGCTCTCACTGAGGTGCACGAGCGGGGTCTGGTACATCGAGATATTAAACCGAGTAACTTGATGCTCACCGAGAAAGACGGACAAGCGCGATTGGTGTTGATCGATTTCGGAGTCGCAAAGGCAAAAAATACGAAGACTGGAGACTTTCAGCGCGATTTGACGCGAACGGGAATGGCTGTAGGAACGCCGCGCTATATGGCACCGGAGGTGCTTCAAGGAGAAGCGTTGGGACCTTGGTCAGACCTCTATGCCGTTGGTGTAATGTTGTATCAAATGCTCGCTGGTCATGCCCCATTTAGAGGCAGCGCAGCGGATGTGATTACCGCCCATTTGAGAGACCCGGTACCTGAACTACCAAGCAATCTTGAGTTTCCGGAAATGGATGTGATCCTGCGTAAAGCGATGGCGAAGGAACCGAGTCAGCGTTATTCGACGGCGAGTCATTTCAAGCAAGCTCTCTCTTGGGTCTCGCAATCCTCGATGCGGAAAAATGCTCGACTTGAAACTCAGATCTTTGCACCCGGTCAATCATCTCAAGATATGTCTTCACCGTCTTCGCCCATCGTACACCCATTAAAGTCAACTAATTCAGTTCCCGTAGAGGAAAAGCCTAACCCCTTTAGCTCAGCGATCACCGAGCCGCACCGGCTTACGAGCGAATTCGGTGAGCGCTTGGGCTCAACACAGAATGGCGTGTCGCGGAACAAACCTAGACGTCGGGTGTGGCTTCAACTTCTTCTTTTGACGCTTTTGGGCGGAGCTGGGTTAACCGTATTGTTGGAATCAACAGGCACTGACGCTGCGGCTCCCGCTCAACCAACTCGAAGTGCTAAGGCAACCGAGGTCTCAATGCGCGCCGAATCATTGAGCGATATGTCTCAAGCGCAGGGAGAGC
>JBMYRY010000401.1:0-3498 GCA_049602795.1 Bradymonadia bacterium | reverse complement strand
CTTATCGAAGCGGTTCATGCGTCGGGCATAAACAATCTTACATTAGTGAGCAATAACGCCGGTACGACCGAACATGGTCTAGGTATACTTCTCCAATCACGACAAGTGAGCAAGATGATCGGGTCGTACGTTGGAGAAAACAAAGAGTTCGAACGCCAATTTCTCTCAGGAGAATTGGAGGTAGAATTATGTCCTCAAGGCACACTCGCTGAGCGATTGCGAGCCGCAGGTGCGGGCATACCAGCATTTTATACGCCAACAGGGGTTGGCACTTTACGGGCGGAGGGACGGGAGACGCGAGAGTTCAACGGCCGCGAATACCTCCTTGAGCATGCGCTTCATGGTGACTTTGGTCTCGTGAAAGCTCAAAAGGGCGATACTCATGGAAACCTCGTCTTCAACAAGACCGCGAGGAACTTCAATCCACTCGTTGCACGTGCAGCTCGTATTACCATTGCCGAGGTAGAGGAGCTCGTACCCGCAGGTGAACTCGACCCTGACGAGATTCATGTCCCAGGCATTTACGTCCAACACATCTTCAAGGGCTCAAATTACAATAAATGGATTGAGCAGCGAACCACTCGATCTAAGGAGGAGGGGTAAACATGGGATGGTCTAGAAACGAAATCTGTGCTCGTGTCGCTCAAGAACTACAGGATGGATACTATGTCAACCTCGGCATAGGCATGCCGACATTGGTCGCGAACTATGTGCCAGACGGTGTAGAAGTTGTTCTTCAAAGCGAAAATGGGCTTCTCGGAATTGGTCCCTTTCCCTTTGAAGGTCAGGAAGACCCCGACCTTATAAATGCTGGAAAGCAGACCGTAACCACGATCCCTGGCTCCAGTTTTTTCGACAGTGCAGAAAGTTTTGCCATGATTCGTGGTGGTCATATCGACATGGCGATACTAGGTGCGATGGAAGTTTCAGCAAATGGCGACCTCGCGAATTGGATGATTCCTGGAAAAATGGTGAAGGGGATGGGCGGCGCGATGGACCTCGTCAACGGCGCAAAACATGTAATCGTAACCATGATCCAATGCTCTAAATCCGGTAAATCAAAACTCGTTGAACGATGTGAACTACCCTTAACAGGTGTAGGTTGCGTCAACCAGATCGTGACCGACATGGCCGTCATTGATATTGAATCGGGTCTCTTTCTCGTGCGAGAGTTAGCAGATGGAGTTTCGAAAGACGATTTCGCAGCAGCATGCGATGGACCGTTCGAATTTAAGCTCTGAGGGAGACCAGATGCAAACAATGCGACGCAACCAAACACTCATTGCCTTCACGTTCTTGAGCCTTTGCCTGGCATGCGATGAACCGGCATCCACAGTTCAAGTCGAAGATATGGGACCGAATCGAGAGGATGTCGCGACGACACAGGCGGGCGATCTAGACGCTCATTTCGATGATGCGAGGTTGCCTGAAGCCACAATTGATGCGAACACCCCCGCCGACCTCTCCATGACCGATGTCGCTACACCTGACGTCGGTCCAATGCCCGATCAATCCACCGCCCCTGCGACGCCATGCGAACGCACTAACGACTGCCCGTTTCCAGAGGTATGCAACGAAAACCAATGTGATCCTTCAACGGAGTGCAATGTCGATGCAGACTGTGAGATTGGCTATCTATGCAATCGTTCCAGAAATCGATGCGTGATTGCATGCCGCACTCAATCGAACTGTCCAATGGACAAAGTCTGCATTGATCAAAAATGTGTGGACGGCGTTCGCTGCACATCCGACCGCGAATGTTCGATCGGTGAGCGGTGTGAATCGGATGGGACGGGAGGTTACTGTACCGAGGCATCGATTGAGCCGCTGGGTGATATGGGCATCGTACCCGACGGCGGTCTGTGGACCTGCAATGAAACGCTCTGCGCTGAGAGACAGCGATGTGGACCACACCCAAGTGCGAGCTGTTCCGCGAGAGATTGCCTAAGTGCCCATGGAGGCGCCTGCGAGGAACAGTGCGATTGTGCCGAAGGTCTGATTTGCAAGCAGAATACCGAAACCTGTGTTTTTTGCGTCAACGCCCTACGCTGCGACCGACCCGAGGTGTGTATTACAACGGGTCAATGTAGCCTAGACCTGTCTTTAGGAGACGAAAACTCTCCCGAACTACGCATTCTGCAAGCACTCGTTCAATGCCAAGTTTCGGGGAATGACGATGGCTGTGCACGCTTTGAGTGGCAAGTTTACACGCCAGACCTGGCCAACCTTAAGACGCTTGGCTGTGGCGACAGTCTATACGCCCAGAATTCTAGCGATCAAGACGCCATTCAAGACCTTTTGAGGTGCGGCGGCTCACAATCGCCCATCGTACTTGAGCCAAGCTATCAAGAAAACGAAGGCGAAGTGTGTGTCAGTCATCGAAATGGCTATTATCTCTTTCATGGATGTCGGACAGATTTAGTCCCGCTCTAACCAGCTCAAAACGCGTACTCGCTTACCGCTTCTAACCGACGGGCAATCGTCTCACCAATATTCGATATTGCACGACCAAGCCATGAGCACCGTGACACCTTTTTAGGTAAAAAAAAACCTGCGCAGAGCGCAGGCTTTTCTCCGATAATATGTCCGAATAAGACTATTCTTTATCTTCCTCTGAACTCTCTTCAGCAACAGCCTCTTCAGCAACAGCCTCTTCAGCAGCAGCCTCTTCAGCAGCAGCCTCTTCAGCAACAGCCTCTTCAGCAACAGCCTCTTCAGCAACAGCTTCTTCAGCAACAGCCTCAACAACTGCTTTTACAGGTGCCGGAGCAGCTTTTTCTGATCGTGCGTAGCCTTCTGGCAGCAGCTCGATGATTGCCATCTCGGCATTGTCACCCAAACGTCGCCCGGTGCGTAACACACGGGTATATCCGCCAGGTCGACCAACGTAGCGCTCGGCAATCTCACCGAAGAGCTTCTGAAGTGCATCTCGGTTCATGATGTAACGACCGGCCTGACGTACCGCAGCTACGCGATCCGCAGAGCGCTTAGCACGCTCACCGTCGTCACCGCCCTGCTCCACAACGCTGACAGCATTACGACTGCCGAGAGTAATGAGCTTCTCCACAATCGAACGTAATTCCTTCGCCTTGGCAGCGGTAGTTTGAATACGCTCTTCTTCGATAAGAGAGGTAGCCATATTACGAAACATTGCTCGTCGGTGACTTGAGTTTCGCCCTAGTTTTCTTCCTGATTTTCGGTGACGCATCGTCTTTTTTCCTTATGTCCAGCAGCCGCAGCGTTTATTTGCCGCGCCGCGCCTCTGGATTCCAACCATCCAAGGTCATACCGAGCTGCAAGCCCATTGTTCCGAGAATTTCTTTGATCTCTCGAAGTGACTTACGCCCAAAGTTCTTAGTCTTCAACATATCCGCCTCAGTGCGCTTAACCAGCTCACCGATGAGCTTGATGTTTGCGTTCTGTAGGCAGTTCGCACTACGTACCGACAACTCGAGTTCATCGACGCTTCGGTAAAGGTTCTCATTCTGTAGCACCTCA
>JBMYRY010000400.1:0-3534 GCA_049602795.1 Bradymonadia bacterium | reverse complement strand
AGACGGTGCTATCGCGGTTGCTGAGCCGGTGGAGGAAGAACCGTCTCAGGAGACTCACTAATGCAGGGCGGACACGAGCCTCAGTGGTTGATGGTAAAGCAGTTTTGCCGAACTTCGGGATACTCGGCTCAGTCTGTTTACGCCAAGTGCAAAAGTGGTGTTTGGCGCGAGCACGAAATTTGGGTGAAAGCTCCTGACGGGAGGATGTTCATAGATCCCAAAGCCGTTAACAGGTGGATCGAATCATCGACAAGAACGGAGGCTTCTGCCTAGTCAACGACCCCCTAGCCGGTCAGCAAGTCTACCTCCTTTGCGCTGACTCTGAGCAAGCCTGACCCACTTGTGGCGACAACGGGTCATCCAGTTTTGGTAGGGCTAGAAAATGGGAGGCGAGTAAAGGCGTCACCCTGCTCCTTGCAGAGAAACAGGACAAATGAAGTGCGTTGCCCGAAGTAGATCAGACGCCAATTTGTCCATCCTTTACGACTTTGATAATGTGTAGGAGCCACACGGCTCCAATGACAAGGAGCTGTATATGGAAGCAGTAACATTTAACGAAGTAGCGGATGAGTACCTTGATGAACCAAGCTTGAGGCTTGGCAGAAAGAAAGGTGAGCAAGCCGAGATTGCGATAAGGAGGATGAAGGAAGCGTGGGGTGACAGAGATATCACCTCTATCGATGACGAAGATGTGCGAGTTTTCTTCAAGTCCTTACGCAAGGGTAAGACCCGAACCGGCAAGCCTTGGGCAAACAGCTACATCAACAGTCACATAACCTACTACCGAGCCGTGATGAACTATGCTCGTGATGAACGTCGGTTAATCCATTACATCCCCAAGGTGAAGAAGCTGCCTACACAAGGGCGGACCACTTTCCTTGAAGATGAACAGGTCACCACGTTCATGTCAGAGCTTGATGAGTTGAGAGCCGATATGTTCTTGTTTGCTACGCTGACTGGCGCTCGCAAAGAGAACGTGAGATCGCTCAGGATTGATCAGGTTTCGGCAGACGGTAAGTGGATTATGTACGAGCCGGAAGATACTAAGAACGGCGAGGCTTGGACTATCCCTCTGATTGGTAAAACGAGGGAGCTGATTGAGAAACGATTGGCGATGGTCAAAGCGCAAGAAGCCAAGTACCCGTATCTAGCTGGCAAGATAGAGTATGTCTTTGTACAGGATTGCGGTGATGTTCGCCGTAACGGGAAACCCCTCTCAAGCAAATCAGTCACGAACCACTCGTTCCATGCAGCAGCTAAGCGAGCTGGGCTGAAGCGAGACATCGTGTTCCACTCAGGGAGACACACCTTCGCAACGAAGCACAAGCGAAAGGGAACTCGGTCCCAGGTGATCATGGCGTTGGGCGGTTGGAAGAGTGAGCAATCCATGCATCAGTATTCGCATGTGGTTGATCAGGATTTGATTGAGGCAACAAAGGCGTTTCAGGGGCTGGTTTGATGGCTGTTCTATAAGACAGTCAACAGGATAGTCACCTGTTACCATAAGTAACATTAGGTAAAAGGAAAGATAATTTCCTTATAAAACAATAAGTTAAGCGTTTTGTGTGCAGCTCCCCTGCTAAGGGAGTATACGTTAATAGCGTATCGAGGGTTCGAATCCCTCTCTCTCCGCCAAAATTGCTTAACTATCAATAACTTACGAGCTGTGTGGCACTTTTCGTAACTGATATTTAAGGAGTTTTTATGTCTGTTTTGGGCGATTCTGGCTACCCAGCCGGAGCAAAACATGACCCGTCAGCACCCTTCAATCAACTCGACGCAGAGTTCTGTGATGACTGCGGTGCTGAGCTAGATTACGACACCATGGAGTGCTCTGAAGAGGAGTACTGTCACCCGATTTACCGCGCTAAGTTTTGGGTCTTTGAACTCAAAGAATATCTGAGCTGGAAAGAGAGTCAGGCGTTCTATGCGGGGGACTATTGATGGATAACTTAATGCTTGGTGCTTACGAGCATGCGATTAAAAAATGGCACCATGATCGTAACCTTATCCATGGGTCAACGGATAAAGACCAGTTCTGCAAACTGATGCAGGAGGCTGGTGAACTCAGCGACAACATCTGCAAAGGCAAAGACGTAAGTGATGACATCGGTGACATGATTGTTGTGCTCATCAACATTGCAGAGCGTAACAACCTGTCGTTGTCCCAATGCTTAGAGAAAGCTTGGAATGATATTAAGAACCGCAAAGGCAGGATGGTCGATGGCGTCTTTGTTAAGGAAGCCGATGATGAGTGATCGATTCTATCGAGCAACCCAAGCCCTCAAGGCTCTGGAAAAACACTGGGAAGGCAAGCCTGTCTTCGAGCGACAGTCCGCACTGACGGAAGACGAGAAGTTAAAGATCCTCGATCTGCTCAGCCACAACGTCAACAAAGCCGAGATAGCCAGACGGGTGCGGGTTCCTGCCAGTGCTGTCTACAACTTTGAGCGCAGACAGAAGCGAGCACTCGACCCTAAGTGGTAGTTATTTAATACCCATTAGAATGAGGGTGGCGCATCGAGGGCATAACGATCTTGCCCAGAGATGGCACATCGCATCGATGGCGACTTTCTTCTTGCACTTGCTGCAAGTCAGGGGTTTCTCTTTCATTACTCAGATTTCTTGGGGTCTCTGAACTGGATCTTGGTTCCAGCGTCAGCGGTTTTTATTTCTCGAATCCGGCAGAACGACTCGAAGTGTCGGTTGCGCCCACCATTCGACAAGGTTACTGACTGATTGTTTAAGGCGTCAGAGTACTCAATGCAGCTAGTCAGCTCCCTGAAAAAGAACTCTTCACCAGTACGCTGCCCTTGCTCCAGAATAATCAGGACGAACACCATCATCGTCATGCTTTGATATCCAAATAGTTCTGATGCGAAACCTTGACCATCGTCTTCATCACCACACCGTTATGGTACTTGTAGAGAAACTCACTGTAGTTAGTGGTAGCCGCAACCTTTGAGTTTGAATTGCGTGAGATCTGATCAATGCGCTCCATATCAATGATCTTGTCCTTAATCACGATGGGGCTGGGAGCATTAACGCTATTTGGAAACGGCGCTGCGTCCACTACAGTCGCCGCTTCTGTTTAACCGCCTCAACCTTGATAGCTGTAGGCGCTTGCATTTCCCAAGTGAGTATCAGCAGCTTGGCGTCCCACGCTGTACCCAGTACCCGTGGACCGTTGTTGCGCACATACGTCACCGCACCATAACCACACCTTCTGAAGTTGAACTTCATCCAATCCGACGCAACCTTATGCCGCCTCGCTGGCGGCTGGACATACCGCAACATTCGGTACTCTCGCATGTCGCACAGTAGGTTGGGATGCTCAGGATCGTAGACTAGTTCGTTTGCTTCAGGAGCGCTTGAACCAGAACAGAGATCTGCTCGTTGGTCTTCGCTGAGATCTGCTCCTGCTTCTCCAGGCTGGCGACAATCGCTTCGATCTTGGCGTCGGTCACTGCTATCGCCTGACCGTTCTCCTGAGATTTTTTTGCTGCATCCTCGGCTATGGATTGGATCCTTTCC
>JBMYRY010000399.1:0-3538 GCA_049602795.1 Bradymonadia bacterium | reverse complement strand
GTCTTTTCCGGTCAACCAAGGATAAGACCAACTCTTCCGTTGTGACTGACCGTAAGCCCTACGTCCGTGTTTCATAAAGCTTAAACCTGGGAGGAGACGCCTTCAAGCGACCTTATCCCGAGCAGGGTTCTTCCTTTTTTGGGGCGTTTTAGTGAGACTATCTGCTAGTCAGGGCTTCACTAAAGCGAAGACATGTCGAGCGCTCAGATATCACCAGAGCAGGTGATAGCGTCACACCAGCCTACGGGACAGAACGAGCGAGGCGGAAACCATATCCGGCGGGTATATTATCTCGGTCTTTGATCAGCCGATGGCTGGTGTGCGTATGGCGTCTAGACCCTTGGAAATGTCCACCACGATGGATATCGGTTGGAGGTCGGCAAAAGTTATCAAAGCACGCAGTGCACCGTTCCACGTCTTCACAGGGTATCGGCTCATCCAACCACGCTGATCCATCGGTGGGCGCGCCATCATAGCTGCCGTGTGGATCGTCTTCTACCAACTCTGCAACATTACCCGCCATGTCGCATAATCCGTGGATAGTGTTGCCTAAAGGATAGCTACATACCGGTCTGATCACCCCCGCACAGTTAGATACATTGCCTCGACTACAATCGGGGCTTTCATTACCCCAAGGATAGGCAATATCTTGACCACCACTTTTTGCTGCATATTCCCATTCCGCTTCTGTGGGCAGTCGCGCCCCTGCAAAACGGGCAAAGATCCGTGCATGCCAGTTGAATATCTTTTGTACTGGATGGTCTTCCTTTCCATCGCTTACTTGAGGCCAATCCCACTCTGGTTCTGGGCACACACCCGCATCGACGCAGACTCGATACTGACCATTTGTGACCTCTGTTTCAGACATTTCAAAATCAGGCACCGTGACTTCGTGTATGGGTACCGCATTGTAGCGATTGAAAGGATAAATTTCAGGATCAGCAGTCCCCATTTGGAAGGTACCGCCAGGAATGGAGACGAAAGGAATGTCGGGCAGTTCGAAACAACCTAGACCACGCGAGTCCCCGCCGTTGTCACAGCGCGTCGTCTGACAATCGGTATCGCAGCCATCACCATTCACATCGTTGCTCTCATCGCAGACCTCTTCAGGATCGACGATGCCGTCACCACATACGCGCATGATCCCGGGCTGCTCAGTACAATCAGGTGCGCACACAACACATTCCTCACCGTAGAGACAGGCTTCAGTGACGTTATTGCCATCATCACAGACCTCTTCCGGATCCTGGATGCCATCACCACATCGATTCTGAAAGTCGGGGGTATATCTGGGCATAATATACCGCTGGTCAAAACGGTACGTAAGCACACCTGTGACGAGTGGGTTCCCGATCCAGTCATCCCAAACACCACCACGGAAAAGATTTGGGGCGACGACAAGTCGCTCATCGCCTGTGGATTCGGATTTGATTGTCCATAGGTTGCGATCGGTACACATACTGTTAGCAGCCGTACAATCATGCGTACGTTCGCCCACTTGGGAATCAGTGAGGGACACCAAAACGCCTTCATAAGCTTCGTCGAGTGCTTGTGCCACGGTGACAGGCGTCACCACTAGTTCCTGTGCGCTTGGTCCATCGTCAGAATCGTCAGGACGTATGATTGAAACGGCGCGTATCTGGGTATTCCCATAAAACTCTTCCTTATATCCAATGATGCTCACACGGTCACCAGGTGAGAACGGCCCGCTGAATGGCATATCACGCACGACAGCGACTCCCGAATAAGGACCATCGCCTTCTTGGATCCAAAGCATCGGAAATTGATCTATGGTTACGACCGCATTCTTGACGTATACCAAATTACCTTCACCCACCCAGCGCTGAACGGCCATGATTGCGACCTCTGTGACGCACCGCTCATCGTCAGCGCCTTCGTCACACAGCCAGTGGGCACAGATATTTGCCTCATCGCACGACTGTTTAAGGCAGTCCCCGTTGGGTACGCAATCCATCGAATGCGTCGTGGGCCATTCAATTTCGATCTCGCAATAGCTGTGTCCAAAGTCGTTCGCATGGGCGACGCTACTTAGGTCCCAACAACTGAGGTCCTGGGTGTAGCCCGAAGATTTAAACATGCGATTCATTGTTCTTACATTGGACACGTCCCAGCTCTGGATTTTGCCATCGAAACTGGTCGCCCGCTCGAACATTTTGTCCATGGCATCGACCGTAGAAACATTCCAGTTACCAAGGTCTTGATTGAAGGCAAAGGCGCGTTCGAACATCTGCCTCATATCTTCGACATGACCGACATCCCAGTTGCCGATGTCTTGGTTGAAGGATTCTGCCCCCTCAAACATCATGAGCATGGTGAAGACCCCTCTCGGGTTCCACCCCCCGATATCCCCATTGAAGGCTGTTGCGTTCTTAAACGCTCTTTCCATAATCTCAATGCGACTCACGTTCCACCTACCAATGTTCTGATTGAAGGCGGTTGCCCCCTCAAACATTGCGAGAATCGAATAAACACTCGCCATATTCCAGTTGCCAATGTCTTGGTTGAATGAGGTCGCGTTCGAGAACATGGCTTCCATCAGCTCAACATTGCCAACGTCCCAGCCACCGATGTCTGCATTGAATGCTGTAGCGTTCGCGAACGTCCGATTCATCTCTTTAACCTGGGCCACGTTCCAGCCCCCAATGTCTTGGTTGAAAGAGGAAGCACCATCAAACATTCGGTTCATCCGACTTACATTTTCGGTGTTCCACCGTCCGATGTCTGCGTTAAATGCCGTTGCGTTTGCGAACATGCCAGACATGTTTCTAACGTAGCTAACATTCCAGTCGCCAATGTCTTGATTAAATAACGTCTTTTCGGCGAATAAGAAGGTCATATCGTCGATTCTTGACGTATCCCATGTCCCAATGGGACCACAGCCTGAATCATTGGCGTAATTAGGGCAGTCTCCATCGGGGGATTCGTCAAGACATGCATCAACCATGGCTTTGAGGTCTCGTGTGTTGAAGGCCCGCGCACAGGTCGGTGGCGTTTCCGTCGACCCCATGTCCATCGATGTAGAACCCAAATCCGGCGAAGGCATCTCCGAACTCGGCTCTTCGCCCGAGTTCTCACTGCTGCAGGCCAATACAAAAACGACGGCCAAGTACATGCCCAATAACCATGGTGCGTGTTTCATGAATTATCCCCTTCTATCTACGGCTGCCCAAATCATAGGAATGCAAATGGATTTTTGGCAAGTGATTTAAAAATGAACAGCCAATGCTCAGGTGATGTTTTTGGTAGATGTAAGCCCAATGAATAACAGCATCCGTTTACCGCTGACGGACCTGCGTTACGGTGAAGCGTAGGGAGCGCCTGGCGGCGAGTTAAAAACAAGCATCGAATGCGAATGTCGGCATCAATTTTCAAGCCATGAAATCTCAACAATGGGTTTAATTTGATAACGACCCGAGACCGGACAAATGGGTTTTGTGGTCATGGACCGACACGTTTTTGCCTATGAGGCACGCATCAAAATTGGTCATCGCAGATGGTCATGAATGGCGCTCACTCA
>JBMYRY010000398.1:0-3547 GCA_049602795.1 Bradymonadia bacterium | reverse complement strand
CGAGTTGCAACCGAGTCAGAAGCCGCGGGTGCCGATGCCGGTCCGCAGAATGTCGACGGCCAAAGCAACGGCGGCTCTGATAACCAAGGCGGCAACGGAGGCTCGGAACAAGGAAGCAGCGATGCGGGTCCAAACGAAACCGTTGGCGACACAGGCACTGAACCTCAAGCAGGTAGCGGCGGCTCAATCACAAACCCGCAACGGGGCGAGGGCTGCCAAAGCTACTGTGACCGAGTCGAAACCTGCCTCGTTCCAGAATGTCCCGGATTATCATCCTTTTTCGGCGATGAGGTATGTGATGAATGGTGCGGAGATGCCCCCGATTCGCAACTGCGTGCTTTCGCAATGCGAGAGTGTGGTGAGTTCAATGAAGTGTTGCTTGACCTTGCCCCAGAATTAGCTGACTTTTGCTCCGACGATCCCATCCCAGACGTCTGTGAAGATATTTGCACAGAGTTCAATGAGTGCGGCTTTGAGATTGATCAGGACGTCTGCCTTCGCATCTGTCGCCGTTATGACTCTGAGACGCTCGATTGCGCAGCCAATGCGTCCTCCTGCGGTCAATTGTTTCAGTGTGTCGATGACCAAAACCCCGAAGACCAAATCAACTACAACGAAATCTGTGAGGGCAAGTGCTTCCGCGAGTTTGAGTGTATCCGGACCGTATGCTCAGCCGGTACCGTCGACGTAGATGATGCTTTTGGCAACGGTGCCTTCGAACAATGCACGCAAACCTGTATTGAAGAACGACCGCCGATCTCAGAATTGCAGCAGGTTTTTGGAGGTCTGTGCGTTGACTTAGTCGAGCGTTTACGTGCTGAGGACCCAGTCATTGACCAAAGATGCGATAACGAACCAGATGCCGTCTGCGAACTGCTCTGCGATAAAGCAACTGCTTGCCCTGGTGCCGTATCACGCGAAGATTGTATTACATCATGCGCAAGTTGGGATAACGCCAACCGCCTCTGCATCGACAACACATCAAGTAATGATTGCGACAAAATGTCTCTTTGCTTTGGAGATGAGGCTGGTCAAGCTCGTTGTCGCGAAGCATGCGACCATTTGCAGGGCTGTTTACTTGAAGCATGCCCGCCACAAATCATTCCGCCGGACTATTCCGATGATTGCACGGCTGGTTGCCTCTATCAACCACCCGCACAACGACTTGTTGATGAATATACGAGTACGGCATGCCGTCAGGTTCGAGAGCAAATATACCAAGAGAACCAAGGACTTAGACCGGTATGCGACGGCGGGCAAGACTTTCGCCCCACCGCAGCCGAATGCACCGATGTATGTGAATCCAGCCTCGATGCGTGTATCGTTGGCGGTCAAAGTCAATGTGTTGGGTTGTGCAGAACCCTTACGCGCGAACAATACACCTGTGCGATCGAAGACGGTGCAACCTGTACGTCCATCGACGCATGCTTGGAGTAGACAGGCGAAGGCTCTCAGCGGCATCTGCCAGACGGAATCCGACTTTCGCTTTAACTTACAGCGCCTTCTGTGAGGGTTCGAGTTCGATGAGATTTATCAGTAACCTGCAGGCAGGCAGACGCATCACCTACACGGACAATTATACGGGAGGACTAGCTCATGGCTAACATCGGCACACGTGTACCGGCATTCAAACTCAGAGGAACAAATCAGCAATACATGACGAACGAGAATCTGTTAGGCACAGCCTACATACTCGCCTTTTTCCCCGCCGCATTCACCGGCGTCTGTCAAAAGGAGTTATGTACCTTTAATGACTCACTTGCGCAGCTGAATACGGCGTCTACGACGGTGTTCGGCGTGAGCGTAGATGGCCCGCTCACACAGAATGCCTTCAAAGAGCAAAATGGACTAAACTTCCACTTGTTGAGCGACCATGACCGAGCTGCGACCCGTGCATTCGACATCGCTTTCGAAAACTTCGCTGGGACAAGCGGTTATACGGTGTCGCAGCGTGCTGTGTTCATCGTCGACGCAGATGGGATTGTTCGCTACTCGTGGGTTGCGCCAAATCCTGGTGTTGAGCCGGACTACGACGAAGTACTCACCGCATCAGCGACCGTCACCCCCTGAATACGATACAAGGTCGAACGCACTCGACCTGAGTTAAATTACGTCAATGAAATAAACTGGAGAGAACATGACACGCATAACTCACCTCTACCTTCTGTGGTCGTTGCTCCTCCTGATTGGATGTACTGTGAGCGAAGCAGCAAAGAAGGCCGCACTAAACGAACCATCAGTCTTCAAAGACCTGGAACTTACAATGCTAAGTGGGCAAAAAATGGGGGCCAATAGTCTAGATGGTAAAGTCGTTCTCATCGTGAATGTGGCATCACAATGCGGTTTCACTCCACAATACAAAGGACTGCAAACACTCTACTCAACGTATCAAACCAAAGGATTGGAGATCATCGCCGTCCCTTGTAATCAATTCGGCGGGCAAGAGCCTGGAGACCCCAAAGAGATCGATGCGTTTGTAAAGAAGGAATACGGAGTGATGTTTCCAATTCTGTCAAAACAGAACGTCAAGGGCGGCGCCAAGGGTGAACTTTTTGACAGACTTCTAAAGACCAGCGTTGGACAAAGTTCAGACGTAAAATGGAATTTTGAGAAGTTTCTTATCAACCGACGGGGACAACTCGTTGACCGCTTCACATCTTTGACCAAGCCGGAAAGCGATGACCTCAAAGAAGCCATTGAGCGACTGCTTGCAGATAAATAGGCGCTCATCACCATTTGCTCCGCAAGACCGGTTACCGCGCGAACCGCCTACCCCTTTCCCGGCGCGAAAACGCTTTCAACTCGAATCACTTTTTAACAAGAGGCAACTAGGTTACAGTTGGGTATGGAATTAAATCCCATCGGTATCGCTGTTCCGTTCTTTCTCTTGCTCATCGGCATTGAGTTTTTGGTCCTCCGTACCCGTAACCACCATGTCCGCCTGAATGATGCTGTGACGGACATTAGCTGTGGTATCGGTGACCAGACCATTGGCCTATTTCTGAAGTCATTCGCCCTCCTTCCGTACACCTATTTGGTTGAGCATGCTTCACTCTTTAAATGGTCAACCGAAGAGGCGTGGGTTTGGATCTTTGGGGTTCTAAGTGTTGATTTTTTCTATTATTTTTATCACCGGGTCTGTCATCGGGTGAATCTGGGGTGGGCAACGCATGCAATCCACCATCAAAGTGAAGCATACAACCTAAGCGTCGCTCTACGTCAGCCGTGGTTTTCCATACTTTTTGCGTGGGTTTTCTATCTTCCACTCGCACTCTTGGGCTTACCCGTAGAGGTCTATGTTACGACCTTCGCCTTCAACCTATTGTACCAGTTCTGGATTCATACAGAGACAATCAACAAAATGGGCTGGTTCGAATACATCTTCAACACCCCATCACACCACCGTGTCCACCACGGCACAAACCCCAAATATATTGACAAGAACTACGCCGGTATTTTCATTATTTGGGACCGAATGTTCGGCACATTTCAAGAAGAGGAAGAAACGCCGCTCTATGGCACACTCAAGCCCTTAAGGAGTTGGAAT
>JBMYRY010000397.1:0-3549 GCA_049602795.1 Bradymonadia bacterium | reverse complement strand
ATCAAGGATCAAAGATGCGCCCTCTTTGCCACCTTTCGAAAGTACCTCAAGTGCCTGTGCACTCACTTCCAGAGAAGCTTTCGCCGCCAGACGAGCATATACACGAAGAGGAATCTCTTTCACTCGAGAAAACTCCTGTACATGTCGAGGTTTCACCCAGGCGGTAGCGGATGTCACGAATGCCGTCACATACTTGTCCGGATCGAGGGAAAGGAGATGCTTCCAAACCTTCATCCGAATCTCACTGTCTGAAGAGGACTTCAACGAGGCAATATTCTTTGTGATTGCAGGATCTTTGGTAGCTGCTAGAGCGTCTACTACAGCCAACGTCACGCTCTTCGGCTGACGAAATACCATAAACTTCAGTGGTGCAATGCTCTCCTTTGTCCCGATCCTGCGAAGTCCCGCAATCAGGGCGAGTTTACCATCTTCTTCTCGCTCTCTTTGCAGGAGCTTACCAAGTCGAGCCTCATCACCCTTCTTCGCAACAGCTGCAATGCCACGCGCCCCCGCATGCCTTATAATCGGGTTGGATTCTTTCAACGCCGCTTCAAACACGGGGAGAGTTTTCCGACTTCCCAGTTTCGCGAGTACCTTGATCGACGCAATTCGTGCATGAGTATGATCCGACTTAAAACATTGCGTCAAAATGTCATATAGCTTCTTCGACTGCGTCTTTTTCGTCCAGGCGTACAACCAATCAAAGGCTGCCTTCGCCTCTCCCTCATTCTTAACGGTGCAAAACAGGTCTTTCACCTTCAATTTATGCTTTCTCGAGATGTCTCGATTTAAGACTTTGAAGCTCCGAACATTCCTCAGTCCTTTCCAAGCTCGTTCCTGCGTATTCGTAATGCCTTCGGGCGCACGATAATTAGGCGAGAAGGCAGCGAAGAGCGTATCCTGAACTCCCTTAACCCCGCTCAAATTGCCCAAAAGCATGGCGAGGCGAAGTCGTTTCGCGAATTTATCCTGCTTCTTGGCGAGTCGGTACTCTTTCTTGAGCCGCCCGACGTATGAACGTCCCAGACGCGTGCCCGCCAAGTTGATCATGATGTCCCTCGCGAGTTCACCAATTTCTGACTCCGAGTGAATATTCTTGATTGCCCAAGCTGCAGAGGCTTTAGAGCGAGCCTGAAGCGCCAACCGGAAAGCAGCATCACGCTTCACAAGGTCCTTCGTATTTTGAATATCCTTTTCTAGAAGCGACCAGCCCTGCCCTCCACCTCTCTGAATGATCTGCTGTTTCGCCTCCTCAGCCAAGCCTGATCCAGGGCAATCAACCACGAGGGACTGGAGCATTCGCCGAGACTTTCGATCTCGAATTCGCAGTCGTAACCCCTGACCTGCAGCAACTTGTTCAGGCGCCTCAGAGCACAACATTTGACCAACGGTCGATACACCCTGAGCCCGCAGTTTGCGATTCTTTGAACTCAACGCGATTGCGACAGCTTTCCTCTTCACCAAGAGGATTTCACTCGCAAGTCCGTCCTTCACGACCGGCGCTGATTTTCTCGCCAACTTCACTCTCGCGTCAAAGACAGCGAGCCGGATCCGGTGATCTGAGCTCTCAGCCACCTTTTCGACCGCAGCCTTCGCTTCTTTAAGGACAGCTTTCGAAGAAACTCGCTTTCGCTTAGCCTCGCCCTGTGACACAAACGCAAATGCTACGAGTAGCACGACCGTCAATTTGTTAAGATTAGTCTTCATAGGTTCGTCAGCATCCTTTCCTATAGCCCCCCAGCCCGAAGTTCACTACCACACGAGCCCGCTTCATTCAACCTGATGGCAAAGCCCATCTTGTTACCAGTTCGTAATCAATCTATTCACTGAGCCAAACGTTCTCGCCTCACGAGTCTTCAGCGAACACAATCGCACCATCTTCGCGGTAACGCTTTGTGAGCACTGCTTCTGCTGGTCCCAGCTTTGTTTCAGCAATCATTTTCAATGGCGTTGACCATTCGTCGTTTGCAATCCAGATCGTTCCATTTCTATTCGGCAAGTCAAACATCTTTTTGTTCACAAAGCCTCCGGTAATGCGCGTCGAAATGGTGATCTTCTTTGCTCGGTAAAGACCTGCAGGCACGGACACATCTTCCTCTCCGACAACCTTTACCGTGACGATCCGTTCCTTTCGTCCATCAAAGAGATAATAGTTAAACGAGTCCCCAACCTTGAGTTGCATACTTCGAATCGCGTAGATGCATCCAAGGGGTTCATACACATCTGCCACGGGTTGATGACTTCTCCGCAACTTCTTCTTGCCCTTGTACCTGAGTGAAGACACACGCCTACGTTTCTGATCGTACTTGGTGATGTATTTCATATTCTTGAAATTCTCATTGACCACAAAATCAGAGAAAAGTGGTCGTAACGAAGTTGGTTCGAGCCACACATGTAGACTGTTTTCAATCGGATAAAACTTATTCAAGAAAGGAGATCCACGGAGAAAACCACCTAGTGGTAATGTTCGGCGTCCATTCTTAACTTCCTCCTTACCCACAGCCAAGATGCTCTCACCTGCATGCTGCCCAAACATCATAATGTTGAAATGTAGACGCTCACCGGGTTCGAACGGGAACTTGCCGATCGAGGGAATCTTCAAATCGATGTTTTTGGGTCGTTTTGTTGGAAACTTTGACTTTCTAAAGCGCCGAACTCGCTTCTTGGACTTCCCTTTTGAGTGCTTAGCACGAACTTTCTTTGGTTGCTTCTTTCGGGCTTTTTTTTCTAAGCTGACGCTCTTGGAACCGGTGGGTGAAGGCGCCGCCTTCGCCTCTACCGCCTCAATACTTTCTCCCTTCGGCGCACCCGCTTTGGCAGGCGCCCCCGAGGCAGATAGAGAATAGACACAAACTAGGACGCTGATGCACGTAATGTGACGAAGCATTTTCACCTCCAATAAGAATGTTCAGTACCAGTTACGAGCCCAGACGTGTTTACAGTCTAGCTATTCATTACCCCTGGTGCATTTTTCAGAAAATCTAAATGTTCTTCAACCGAGCTATCAGGGGCGATCAATCCGTCAACCATTCCCTGCTGACACAGCGCACAAAGTTCACCGATCCGTGGACCAGGCTGCAACTTAAAGTGGGATTTGATCGCATTTCCAAGCCCCCTTGGTAAAATCGCCTTGTCATTCGACGCCTTCGCAATCACTCGCTTACAGTGCTCTGAGAGAGCCTTGACATTTCGCAGATTCGCCAATCGTTTCGACATGCGCTTGGTCGTATTATCTGCACGGGCTAAGTCAAAAAGTAGCTCAAGCGCATCACCCGCCTCATTAATCAGTCGACGCACAGCCGCATCTGACCAATCCGCCGTATAAAGTCCGGGACGTAGATGCAGCAAAATCAACGTGTGAATCTGTCGTCTCATATCGGCAGGAAAGTTTAGGCGAGACATAATGCCATCTCCCAAATACGCCCCGATCTCATCGTGTCGAAAAAAGTGGACATTACCGTTCGGAGTAAAACTACGCGTATGCACTTTTCCAATGTCGTGCAATAGTGCCGCCCACCGTACAGTTGCAGTGGGTACAGCCTGACTGAC
>JBMYRY010000396.1:0-3551 GCA_049602795.1 Bradymonadia bacterium | reverse complement strand
AACGAAGATATCTTCTCGCCAAGTGTACCCCACATGACGATGCCGACACAGCCGAGGAGAACCCAGTTGTTCAATAGGAAAATCCCCTCTCGGCTCGCGATATAATCGAGTCCACGATCGCTTTTAAGTGACCCGTCCCACATTCTCCACACGATCAACCCAATACTGAACAGAGCGAGTAGGCTGAGGAACACAACGAAATAATCTCCGATATCGCTCTGGGCAAAGGTATGCACCGAATCAATGAGCCCCGACCGCGTCAAAAAAGTGCCGAAAACCGTGAGAAAATAAGTGAGGAACACCAACGCGATATTCCACACTTTGAGCATGCCTCGCCGCTCTTGAATCATCACCGAGTGGAGGTATGCCGTTGCTGTAAACCACGGCATGAGAGAAGCGTTCTCTACAGGGTCCCAGCCCCAAAATCCACCCCATCCGAGTTCCTGATAGGCCCACATGCCTCCGAACAAGTTGCCGATGGAGAGAAATCCCCATGAGATCACAGCGTATCGACGTGTTGACCGAATCCAAGTCGCATCGAGCCGCTTGTGAATCACGGCAGCAACAGCAAATGCAAACGGAACTGTAAACCAGACGTAGCCGCTGAGGATGCTCGGTGGATGAAACGTCATCGCCGGATTTTGCAGCAAAGGTTCTAGACCATTACCGTTCACGGGCGCCTGCGTGAGCCGCCAGGTCTGGAACGGGTTTGCCTCGAGAATCATCAACATCAAAAAGAAAATCTGAATGACCATTAGGACAATAATGACCGTGGGTAGAATGTCCCGGTTCTGCTCCCGATTCTGCCAAATCACGAGACCCGAAATCACGCCCAAGACCAACGACCAAAACATGAGTGACCCAGCTTGTCCGCCCCAAAATGCAGCGACAAGATAATACCAAGGCATATTGTTGTCCGAGTATTTTGCTACGTACTGGTTCGAATAGTCGTGGGTGACAAAGGCGTTGACCAGGAGAAGCGATGCGCAAACGATTATCGCCGTCAGTGCATATCCTGCGCGCTCGCCGGCAATCAGCAAACGACCGTCCTTTCTCTTTTGCCCTACATAACTTGCTAAACCAGCGAAGAACGCCAGCACTACCGAGAGATGAAGAAGAAAGCTTCCAATTGCATTTGTATCGATCATAGTTTGCTTCGTTTACATCCTTATTTATCGTTGAGCCTTAACGTCAATCCCAAGAAAGTCATTGTCGTTTCGTCTCTTGCTCCATCTCCGGATATGCTTCTTTGCCTTCGTATTTAGAAGGACACTTCGCAGTCACTTCATCGGCTCTGAGGACGCCGTTCTTATCAAAGCTACCGGTGACCACAACCTCTCCGCCTTCCTTGAACACATCAGGGGTAGGACGCGGATAGTAGATGGGAATCGATTTATCTCCCTGCCCCAATTTCTCGATCCTAAATTCGTTGATCGTATTTGGAGCCATCTTCTGGGTCCATGTCCCTTCGACGACATGCCCCTTGATTCGAACCATTCTTCCAACAACCTGGTCCGCCTTTTGATCGAGCGCTTCGTCTACCTCAAAAAAGTAAACGCCACCCTCAGTTGCCCCGGCGATAAAGATATAAAATGCGGTTACAGCAATCAATAAACCAACGACCAACCGAATACGACCCCGCTGTGCCCGAGAACGCTCAAGTTCTTCTTGATTATGCTCTTCCATTTCTAGCCTCCAATTCCTGTCATCGCGCTCAAGGGGACAAACCCTGGTTGAGTCATTAGATGCGATGCAGCTTTCATGTTCAGCGCCTTTCGAACGTGTGATAAGCACTCATCTCTTCGATCATTTCTGATGTCTTGCAAGAGTTGGACCTCATTGTCACTACCTAGACAGCCCCGTAGAGCACCAGCGGCCGTCAGTCTCACGCGATTACAAGTCCCACAAAAATGACCATCAGACATGGGGCTTATGGTCCCCAGTCGATTGCCCCGATGCGGTCCCGACGAAACTACCCAGTATTTTGCTGGTCCGACAGTCCCATGTGGTCGCTCATCTTCGACCAAATCATACTGTCTTTCAAACTCTCCAAGAACCTCAATGGTGGACAGTGAGTGTGATGCGTGCTGGTAATCGAGGTTCCCGATCGGCATCAACTCAATAAATCGAGGTGTGTAGCCTCGAGACCAACAAAACTCGACAAACGCTTTTCGTTCCTCACTAGACACTTCATCAAGTAATACCGCATTCAACTTCGTTCCCGTGAAGCCCGCTGCATCAGCGGCCCGAAGACCGTCTAACACAGTCGCCAGATGCCCACCGCGAGTCACTCGCTCAAAATTGGTTTCATCAAGGGTGTCCAAGCTCACATTCAGACGGTCCAACCCAGCATCACGTAGAGGCTGGGCCAAACGTTCTAGCATGACACCATTGGTAGTCATAACCACTTCCTCTAAGCCGGATATTCTCTTGAGAGAATGAACCAAACTAACGATACCTTTCCGTATCAACGGCTCGCCCCCGGTCAATCGAACCTTGCGGACGCCCTGCTCAACCATCCAACCCACAAAACGAGTAATTTCTTCCATACTCAGAATATTTTCCCGCTCCGTTGGCGACCAATCTTCCGTTGGATGGCAGTAACTGCACCGAAAGTTACATCGATCAGTCACAGAAACTCGAAGATAGCCCACCGTACGCTGCATCGGATCGATCAACCTGCTCTGAATTGCCTCCATTGACGGTGTATTAATCATTCTCATCACGAACCATGTCCGAAATAACACTAGCCATAGATGCGTCTTGATGTTCCGACTGAATCGACGACAAATAGCTCAGCCATTCGCCATATTCATCCTGCTTGACGAAGGCTGACCTCAATTCCCCAAGAATTTGCCTTACGACCGTGACCTGCTGCTCTGCTCCTGGCGCATGCAGCGCGTCACGAACCCAGGCCGATGCATCAGTCAACTCCCCTCGCCCCATCGCAATCCTCGCCAAAGCGAACAGCGCGACGGTATTAAATTCGTCAGCGGCAATCGCCGCTTCGAGGTCAGCCCGAGCTCGATTGGTTTCCCCCAGATGACGATGCCATAGCTCTGCCCTCAATGACAGCAGTCCGGCTCGCTTTGCGCTCGCAGACTCTTCAATGCGTCGGTTCAATTTCTCAAGTAACCGCTCAAGTCCAACTCGCCTCGGATTTGTGCCAAGAAAGGAAATCAAAGCAAATCGAGTGGAACTCAAGTCCGCGGCATCAAGATCAATCACTCGCTCCCAAATTCGACGCGCGAGTTGCTGATCTCGTAAATGATCTTGGGCGATCCCCGCCCGCTCAAGAAGCAATTCCGCCCGCATCTGTTCATCCGTCACAATGGTACTGTGCCGCTCCAAAACCGACGCCAGTTCTTCATAACGCCTCTCACTGCGATATAAATCTGCTAATTCTTCATACGCTTCCTGACGAGTCGGATCGAGACCGAGGGCATTCTCCAAGCGCTCAATTCGTGCCGACACCGACTCTGACGCAGCGGCAAACTCCTCAGTCTTACTCAACGCCTGCACGACCGTTTCACTTGTCAACACGGTGGACA
>JBMYRY010000395.1:0-3556 GCA_049602795.1 Bradymonadia bacterium | reverse complement strand
GATCGATCTTCTAGTTGCGGCATGGCGTCGAGTTGCTCGGGGAAAGCGACATCGTAGCGTGTCATGTCTACGCTGCTCATATCTACGATGTCCATGTCTTCAATCCCCACGTCTGGTTCGGGCGTGTACATGTCTGTAACAGATGAGTAAATGCACGCTGTTTCGTCGAAGTCGCAGGTGGGTGAACATCGCAATGTACCGGATGTATAACCCAAGCTTTCACAGCTATTTGAATCGAGATTTATTCCGTCGCAGTCTTCACTGCCCTGGATGATGGTGTCTCCACATTGGTCTGGATCGCGCGGATCACCGGGATGAGTGGCGAGCCCGATTGGCAAGGGGGTATTTGGTTGGCCGGCGGGAGCGGGCCGCCAGGTACATTCCGGGTCGAGGAGTTCCACAGCATTGGTAATCCCATCACCATCTGAGTCAAGGTGGCACATATCGGACCAGTCTTGTCTGGCTGCAACGTAATCGAAGCCGAAGCCATTTCTGATGTTTGCATTCTGGCGTCCTTGTCGAGGATCATCATGGCAAGTGGTGCATTCGAAGGGCGAGGGGACATGCCGTAAATAGGCCTCACGAGCATGAGCAACACTAAAGAGTAACCCACCAACAAGAAGAGTGATGACCGATCTGTGAAGATTCATTGAACTACGGGCAGAGTCAGCGTTCTAAAGTCGGTTCCACCGCGTTCATCCCTGAGAATACCCCAAACCTGAACCGTTTCAGCCCCTATGGTTTCTGGCAGCTTGAGGAACATTTCAGACTGTTGACTGGTGGAAATATTGCGCTCCTTGTCGTCCTTCGACGGGTCATCGGTGAATGTACCCGCGGTGGCATACCATGTCATGATATTCTCTTCGACCAATTCCGTTCCATTGACGAGGGTGTAGTCATCGAAGAGCGTTTCATTGACACCGTATTCAAACCGGACGATGTCGCAGCCCTTTACTGGAGTTGGGGTGGTCACGTCGAAGCTTAAGATTTCGGGGTTACGGTTTCGAGCTGAATCGTCAAAGTACACCTTCATGACCTTAATGGTGGTGACTTGTCGCCCATTTGGGGGGCCGCTCGTGATATTGAATTGTAGTTCTGCAAATGAAACGTCCATGCTCTCGCCATCGGGATTTTCACCCATAGCGGCGTCGGCAAACTCTGGAGACTTCGCTGCGAGCTGAGTGAATCCGTCAATTAATTTTGCGAAATAATTGATCCCGTTCGGTCCTAGATCAATTGTTGGACTGGCACTATCGTAAGGAAGTGAAATCTCAAATACTTCGTCCAAACAACGGAAGCCGAACTCCGATCCGAGAGGCGCAAGACAGGCAGTCCATGTGTATTGGATATCGGGCGTATCGGTTTCGATCAGAGAGAGGGTGAATGTATCTTCCGGACCCACATCAGGGGGCACGGCAACTACACCCAGCACACGGTAACCTTCAACCAGGCTCCGATCAGGAAACTCGGGGTCACACCCCAAAACCAGTAGCCAGACGATGGCGCAGACTGCAAAACGCATTAGAATGTCCCCCTTAAGCCAAAACTCGGCACAATCGGAATTTCCGTGCCGCGAGCTTCTTGTGAGTAATCGTAGCTGTAAATTCGATCGGAGCCATTGGCTTCATTCAGCACATTGCGAATGTCGAGATAGCCCGTGAGTTTCCAGGTGTCATAGGTCCAAACGCGGTCAATTCGCAGATCAAGTTGGGTGAAGTTGGGCTGCCGGCTACTATTCGTCTCTCCGAAAATTGGCACGTACACATTGTCATCTGCTTCATATACAGCTCCGGTAACCGGGGTTTCCGGGTTGCCGCTTACGAACCGCCACCGTAATCCAATCGACCACTTTGGGGTGAGTTTGTATTGTCCGATGAGAATGAGGTTATGAGTTTGGTCGCTGTCAAAAGGGCGCCATGGCTCATCGGGTCCGTCTTTTCGTTCAGAGCGTTGCAGCGTGTAGGCGATCCAGCCAAAGAAGCGCTGACTCATCTTGTGCCTCAATAAGAATTCAAGTCCGTAGGCTCGCCCAATTCCATCATTATTGAATTCGATGGACTGCTTTTCAGCCTGCCGCACCAGATTGTCAAAGTCTTTGTAGAAAAGAGAGATATCTAAATCCAAAACATCACTGAATTGATGCTCAAGTCCAAAGGCGTAGTGCTCACTCGTCTCTGAAACAGGTTTGGGCCCGTCACCCACAACCAATTCATCGTCTTGTGGCGGCTGGATATACCATCCGTACGCGCCCTTGAGAACGCTGCGTTTGGTCAACGAATATCGGGTCACCATACGTGGTTGAACAAAATGTTCTTCGGTTTGGCTTACGTAATCGTATCGAACCCCCGGAATGAGCTTAAAGTTACCGAGTTGGTAACTGACGTCCGCAAAAAAGCCCACAAATTGTGCCTGAGAGCTAACGTCGGTTTCGATTGCTTCCTCAGTATTGGCTCGATCATTGGGTTTACCTTCTTTGGGCGGACCGCCCGCGCCAAATGCGTAGATATCGCTCCCTGTGAAATCTGTATCGGTACCAAACCGAATTGTGAGTGCCTTATTGGGCTCGTACGTCAATGTGTCCCGCAATAGCCATTGGCTAAACTCAAAGTCTAGGTCCACGAGGGTGCCGAATCGGACATCCACATTGGTCTGAATCCAGGCTAGGGAGAGCTCGTTTTTGAGTTTATCCGAAATGCGGGACTTCAATTTGCCTTGCGCACCACTCCATGCAAGAGCAAATACGGCTTCGCCACGTACTTTTGGATTACCTTCGGCTGGTTCATCGAAGACCGCTTCGAAGCGGTCATTAGACGTGTAGAGCGTAAGGTTGAATTGATGATCTCCTTTACGCCAGTCGTAGATAGCCTGACTATCGTAATACCTGGGTAAGGTTTCGATGGTGATCCCTGCATCATCTGGCACAGCGAGTCCAAACAAAACATCGAAGTAGCTACGGCGAACAGCGAATGCGAATGAACCATGGTCACCCACTGGACCCTCGATAAGAGCAGAGGCATCAAAGACATCAGCCTCAACGACACCGTGTATCCGATCGGTTTTTGGACGCCTTAATTGAATGTCAACAACACCTCCATTGACTCGCCCGAACTCTACGCCGTAATTGCTTGGATAGACGTCTATGTTGTCGATGAGTCCACTTGCCACAGTGCTCCGAATGCCACCGAAGTGGAAAGCCAGTGGAATCGCCTGTTGGTTGAGATACACCTGGGTTTGTCCACCCCCGCGGAGGATAAGTTCAGTGTTGCCAAAGCTTGTACGCGCTGCGCCCGGTAGATTTTGGACGATCCCGAGAGCATCACCATTGGTGCCGGGAATGAGGCGGATTTCTTCGACGGTAACGGTGCGACGAACGACTTGTTTTTTCAGTCTTTTAGCGCGAACGGTGATGCTGTCGTCGAAGCCTTTCTTTGGTAAATAGTAGGTGACCTCCGTTTCTTGACCTTCTAAGATGCCTTCTTTGCTATTTACGCCATCATAATCGGCATCATCAATGTCGACCAAGGCTTCTCCCACCGGCATTCGCTCGAATGTAAAC
>JBMYRY010000394.1:0-3585 GCA_049602795.1 Bradymonadia bacterium | reverse complement strand
GTCGGGGTTGGCGGCATGGACAGTCACCCCCGCTGCCGGCACCGCGTCGTTGCAAACTCGAGTTCTGAAAGATGTGCCCAAAGACCTTGGGCAAACAATAGAGGTTGTGGATTTTCCTGGATCTGCTCAATCGTTTGTAATTATGGCAAGGCGTGCTCCAGGGGCGGACGCAGCGGACCGCTACGATGCTCAGGTATTTAATCATAGTTTTGCCGGGTCGTTTACAAGTCGAGTAAACCTGAACCTTCGGGAAGATAAAGGGTACACCTATGGTGCTCGAGGGGGCTTTTCTCGCGCTAAAATGTCGGGCAAATATTCTGTTTACGCAAAGGTAAAGCGAGATACGACCCGGCAGAGTCTCGATGAGATGATTATGGAACTAAAGGGCGTTTCTTCAGATCGACCGGTCACTACTCAAGAGCGAGATAATTCTGTTAATGGGATTCTGAAGGGATTTCCTGGTCGATTCGAACGGGGAGGCGCGCTCGCTAACCAACTTGCAGGACTTGCAGCGAAAGGGCGGCCTGCTGATGAATTAAGTGGCTACCCAAATCAGATCGCGGCGGTGAGTTTAGCCAAGGCGAGAGCATCGGCTGAAGCGTACACAGACCATGAAAACTTTGCCATCATCATCGCCGGTGATTGGCAGAAAATTAAGGACAGTCTGACTGGTTTGAAGCGAAAAGTGGTCTTTCGCAACGCTGATGGCACCTTAGCTCCGAACACCAAATAAAAGAGGCATATCTGTGAGGTATTTAGTTCGCTCCACTACCTTGAATGGATTGCCTTTATGACGTATTTGGACGCGGTTATTCTCGGGGTGATTCAAGCGCTTACTGAGTTTTTACCCGTTTCTTCGAGTGGACATCTTGTCTTAGGTCAAGCGCTATTCGGAATTCAGCCTTCATCGGGTATTGCTTTCGAGATCATGGTGCATTTAGGCACCTTGTTTTCAGTGGTTTTTTGTTATCGGCATGACTTGCTTGCGCTTTTAACGTCAATCTTGCCCGAACGCTCGTCTACTGCTGCTCACATGGAAGGCATGGGCTGGTCGGAGATTGGGCTCTTGTGCTTGGGTTGTGTACCGGCGGGCATTGTGGGGGTAGCTTTTAAAGATCAACTGGAACAGATTTTTGGATCACCACAGTTTGTGGCGATGGCACTCATTGGTACCGGCGTGGTGTTGCTCTCTACTCAGTTTACGAACGATAAGGCACGTCCTATCACAGCCTCCGTGGCGCTGCTTATTGGGTTGGCGCAAGCGGTTGCAATTCTGCCTGGGGTCTCCCGAGCCGGGGCAACGATTGCCATCGCGATGTGGCTCGGCGTGTCGAATGCTCGCGCTGCTAGATTTAGCTTCTTTCTTTCGATCCCTGTCATTGCGGGGGCAAGCATTTTACAAATCCGCGACCTTGCTGCACTGGGTACCACAGGAAGCGAGTGGTCTTTGCTCATGGCAGCAGCCGGCTGTGCTTTCGTCTGCGGGATTCTTGCTTTGAGACTTCTTCTGCTTCTTTTGGACCGAGGCGTCTTTTCTCGGTTTGGCTGGTATTGCTTGTCAGTTGGCGCGATTGCGCTTTATGTCCTTTGATGGTCGTGAGTAGCTCAGATCGAAACCGGCGTCGGTGAATCAGTCTCGAAATCTAGCTGATACCATTGTCCTCGGTCTGCAGGTCCTCGGCACGCGAAACCGATTCGTTGGTGAGGTCGGCCAATGAACACAGAATTTGTGGCTGTGCCTTGGTCGTCTTCAACATATCTGTTGATACTTTCTAATCCATCATCGCGATTGGCAAATAGCTCTTTGATGCTAGCCACATCGTGTTTACCTGTTTCTAGTACTTGTTCTAAACGGCTTAAGCGGGCCTTACTACTATCTGATGCAATTTCACCTTCGATGGCTTGATGTGCTGGCGCGATACAATGATTGGTGTGGCAGACTGCTCGGCTATCGGCATCCCGAATCACAAAGTGATTCGGGGTAGTCTCGAATTCGAAAAGGTCACTTTGGTCGGCCATCCAGTACACATGAGCGCCAGAGCGAGGCGCTTGAGCTACAATATGGCTCGCCGAGCGGGCGGAGCGTTCTTGTAACAGGCGATGCAATAAACCTAAATAGCCGATGCCTGGCTTAGAGCCAGTGGTTTTAATATTTGTGGTACCGACGGTTAGCCCCTTTTCGTTCATGCCTACGAGTGACAAACACCCAGCACAGCTGACCGTCCACGTTGCCAAACCTTTTAAGGGACGACGCTTGCTGGCGACGACATAGTCGATGTCCGTGGGGTTCAAGTCCCATGTTTGTCCAGCGATGGGATGGGCATCTGTGGTGAGCGTACCGGGCAGCAACACAGAACTACAGCCTTCTTGGTCGGGCGTTGCTGGTAGGACAAGAATGTCACGAATATCAGTCATATTGGTGGCAATATAGAGTCTGACCGGGTCGATACCTGAGCCTTCGGCAATACCTTGATGCTCGGTTATTCCATCTGGGTCCCAAGACTCGTGAATACGCATACACGCTTCGCCTGTCTCAAAGAGACCCGTGTCCTTGGTTTTTCGATCACTTAGATAGCCAGCGAGTGCGTTAAATCGCACGTCGACGAACTCAGTAATGAGAGCCTTGAAGTGTTCGCCTTGCTGTTGTCCCATAACGCGGGGAGAGCCGGAGACTGTAAGATGCGGTAAGTCGATCATTGCCTTTGTCCTCATGCTAATGTCTGTTCGTTAGTAGCACATTCATCCGACTTCCTGGCGGCTTTTTTGGGATCCCTTCGTACCGCTGGTATACTGAGAATTGTGGGAGGATGAAATTGTGAGCCTGATTGCGAAAGACGCTGCATTGGTTCTCGCCGGAGGTGGTGCACGAGGTGCTTATGAAGTTGGTGTCATCATGGGCGTTACCCAGGTGTTGGCACCATTTTCCGGGGGCGTCGCTCCTTTTAAGATCTTCACGGGCACGTCTGTTGGTGCGATCAATGCATCTTTCTTTGCTGCGCATGCCGATCAAGCTGACCTTGGAGCGTCGGCGTTGAGAGACATCTGGAGTTCATTAGATTGGTCAAATCAACTGGGTTTTTCCTGGAGCCGTGCTCTTCGATTATTCCGAGGGGGCGGTGGCGTTGAAACCACTTCGTTGGCTGATGCCACGGCCTTACAGGAAATGATCGGCGAATCGATTCCGTGGCCACGATTGAGACAAATGACGCGGTCGGGACATTTGGACGCACTCGTTGTGGCTGCGCTTCAGATCTACTCGGGTCAGACCACCTTATTTGCTCAATTGTCAGATGACGTTGAGTTTTCACCTTCTCGAGATCCGCGTAGAAGGCTCGTTGAAACCGAGATTAGGGCAGAACATGTCTTAGCCTCTTCTGCCATTCCCTTCCTGTTTCAGCCTCAGCGGATTGATGGACGATGGTATTGTGATGGTAGCATCCGATTCAATACGCCGATTTCGCCTGCAATTCGTTGCGGCGCAGATCGATTGATGGTTGTGGGGGTTCGGCAAAGTGCATTAGCCAAGGTCACTGATGGTGTTGAGCCTCCGCCGGGTCTGGGCACCATGCTTGGCAAGCTATTAAA
>JBMYRY010000393.1:0-3588 GCA_049602795.1 Bradymonadia bacterium | reverse complement strand
CACCGCCACCGCCGCCACCACCACCACCGCCACCGCCACCGCCACCGCCACCGCCACCGCCACCACCGGAGCCAAAACCGAAGCCAAAGCCAAAGCCAAAGCCAAAGCCAAAGCTAAAGCCGAAGCCGAAGCCGAAGCCGAAGCCGAAGCCGAAGCCGAAGCCACCGAAAGACCCACCGAAAAAGCCGGTGCCCCTTCTGACGGGGATTACGTTGAACAGTACGGTGAAGGGGTCAAATGGACCGGTGATGCAAGTAGGCAATACCGTCATGGGAAGTGTGGGAGATGTTGCGAAATCGCCGGTGACGGAAGCCGCTACGCCTCCGGAACCTCCCAAGATTGTGAAGGCCAAACGTATCAAAAGGGTCAAGCCTGTCTATACGAAGTTAGCTCAGGCTGAGGGCATAGAAGGACGAATTCTTTTGCGGGTTTTCATTGACGAATCTGGAAAGGTCAAAAAAGTTGTAGTCCTGAAGGGGTTGGGGTTCATGCTTGATGAATCGGCTGTTGAGGCGGCCATGCAATGGCGCTATTCGCCCAAGACCGTTGATGGTCAGCCAGTTGCGTCTACGAAGCGCGAAGAAGTTCGCTTTGTGCTGGACGACTTTTGAGTATGCCACATCTCCGATACCTATTGATCATTTTGGGTTGCTTGGCAGTCAATGCTGAGGCTCAAACTGACGAAACACCGTCCACTGAAACAACCGCATCAACGTCACCGCCCACCGAGCCCATCAGTCCACCGACTCTTCTCGAAGCACCTGCTCTCGAGGGTCCCCCATTTGATCGGCTTTTCGGCGAGGTAATTCTCCTGCTTACTATCGATGAACAGGGGAATGTCACCCAGGCTCTCGTGCATCAGACGAGTGGCAATGTTGCTTTCGACACAGCTGCGGCACAGCAGCTTCTGGCTTATCGATTCACGCCAGCGATGCAAGCGAATACGCCACTTTCAGTACAAATTCTATTTCGGTTTAACGTGGGTCCAACGGCCCGAACAACGCCGGACCTAGGTGAGGATGAGGCAAAGCCAAAAGGGTCCCTCTCTGGGACGATCTATTTGAAGGGGCGCGGCACACCACTTGCGGGGATCGGGGTGAGTCTCGCCGCAACGGGAGCGGAGACGTTTTCTGACGAAACGGGCTCATTCAGCTTCGATGAACTGCCTCCCGGTGAATATGTGTTGTCTATCGAAGAAGACGGTTTTTATACGTATAAAGACCGGCAAGTAGTCAGGGCAGATGAGGTAACAGAGGTAAAATATTATATTGAACCTGAGAGACCTGATGATGATGTGTTGACAGTTCGAGCGAAGAGACCGCAGACGGAAGTCACCCGCCGCACGGTGAGAGTGGAAGAAGTCATAAAGATCCCCGGTGTTAATGGTGATATCGTAAAGGTGGTCCAGAACTTGCCGGGCGTAGCCCGAATTCCATTTGGCGGCGGAGGACTGATCATTCGAGGCAGTAATCCCGGCGATGCCGGCGCTGTGGTCAATGGTCATTTTGTTCCATTAATTTTTCACTTCGGCGGGATACGAAGCGTGTTGCCGAGTGAAATGATCGAGCGATTAGACTTTTATCCCGGTAATTATTCCGCAAGATATGGTCGCTTCAGTGGTGGCATCGTCGACCTGACGATAAAGAGTCCAAAGCCGGAATGGTACGCACGTGCAGAAGCGGATGTCTTTGATGCTGGCTTATACCTATCTGGACCGCTGTCTGATCGGACGACATTCGCCGTTGCTGGGAGACGAAGTTATATCGACGTTTTGTTGCCCCTATTCCTCCCCGATAATGCCAATCTAGAGCTGACTGTTGCCCCCCGTTATTACGACTATCAACTCCTCGTCGATCACAAGAGTCCGCGAGTGCATGCCCAATTGCTCATCTTTGGGAGCGATGATGCACTTGATTTTGTTTTAGATGAACCCATCAATGCTGACCCAGCCCTTCGAGGTGATTTTGAGAACAGTACTCGGTTCTTGCGAATTTATGGCAAGTTGAAATATCGGCTGACGGATCATGTCACCAACGAGGCGAGTATTTCGGTAGGTCCTAACCAATTCTTTGCTCAGATCGGAACAAACCTCCGCTTCGACAATCAGGCATTCGTGGTAACGGCAAGAGATCGGATCGATTGGACACTGAATGATGCCCATGCGCTGTCGTTTGGTATCGATTTTGAGACCTATCAGGCAACGCTGGACATTCGAGCGCCTTTCCCACCAAAGGAAGGCGAGGACAGAGGACAGCGGTTAAGCAGCCGGGACCTTGTTACCGCGAAACGTGACACTGAAATTTGGAACTTAGCCGGGTGGCTTGAGCACAAATTCAAGCCATTCGGTGAATCACTATTGGTCGTTTCCGGATTACGCTATGATTACGACCGCCGACTTTCAGAGGGCGTTTTTGATCCTCGACTGACGGTTCGGTACGGGGCTGTGCCGAAAGTTGTCACTGTAAAGGCCGGCGCAGGCTGGTTCTCCCAGCGTCCCTCACCTGATGAATCGGACCCCGATTTCGGAAATCCTGACATCAATACGGAACGTTCGATTCATTACTCCGCGGGGGTCGAGTGGCAACTTTCGGAGTATGTTGAACTCGATATGGTCGGTTTTTACAAGGACCTCTACAATCTCGTTGGGGCACCTGCGCCCAATTCTCAGGCAGCTTTAGAACCCTCAACTTCCGGGCGAATACTCACCAATGATGGGCAAGGGCGTAGCTATGGTTTAGAGGTCCTCTTGCGTCATGAACCTAGTGCTCACTTTTTTGGCTGGCTTAGTTATACATTGATGCGATCGGAGCGGTTGAACCTTGAGACGGGTGAGTATCGGGTGTTTGATTTTGATCAAACGCATATTCTCACCTTACTTGGACAATACAAATTCAACTCGCGCTGGGAACTTGGTGCGCGCTTTAGATGGGTGACAGGTCTACCGCAAACGCCCTTTGTTGGCAGCATTTACAACAGCGATAATGATGTTTACGAGCCTATCCCAGGTGAAAAAAACAGCGAGAGGCTTCCGAGCTTCCAGCAACTTGACATCCGGTTAGACCGGAACTGGCGTTTTGATACTTGGATGCTTGCAGGGTATTTTGAAATTCAAAATATCTATAATTATCAGAATGTTGAAGGCTATCGTTACGATTTCGATTTTCAGAACAAGCGGCCGGTCACCGGGCTGCCCATTATCCCTTCCATCGGTCTGCGAGGTCAATTATGAGCAAAGATGTATTGTTTTGGGGGATATGCGTCTTGATGTCCATGGGATGTGAGAATGCTGATGTACGTAAATCGAGTGAGCTTGAGTCATTTCGCATTTTAGGGGTGAAGGTCTCGCCTCATGTCATTGAGTTGGATAGAGCCGGTGATAGTTTATCGGTCGAAATTATTGGATTTGAGAAGAATAAGGTCAGAGATTTTGAGTGGACATTATGCGCTTCCTTGGGGGCCGTAGACCGGTTTGAATGTTTGCCTGACACGCCTACGCTCACGGGACGCTCTGATTCTGATCAGTGGTCGATTCCGTTCTCAACGGCAGTGTTTGCCGGAGGAGCGGCTTTGCCTATCTCTGAGTTTGAG
>JBMYRY010000392.1:0-3588 GCA_049602795.1 Bradymonadia bacterium | reverse complement strand
CTTTAAGAACTTCGGCGTTTCCGTTGAAACGACAGCCGTTTATCATCCTCCACGGTCTCATGATTCGTGGGGGGTGAGGCTCATCGATGGAGGACTCACAGGCAGTACAATCTTGCTCGATACCGACTCGGTGATTCTGTCTGATGTCGACATCTTTGGGCAGAAAGTCCGACGGCGAAACAAGGTGAAATCAGATGCAGAGTCGCCCTTCGTTCAGGATTTTCGAGAACTCAAGACGGGCGACTACGTGGTGCACGCAGACCATGGGATTGGTTTGTACGCCGGGCTTAAGAAACTTGCTGTGGGTGGGCATGAATCCGACTTTCTCGTCGTTGAGTTTGCGGGGCAGGATAAGTTGTATCTCCCGGTTTATAAGTTGGGTCGGCTTCAAAAATACAGTGGTGGAGCCGGAGCACCCCGGATTACCAAGCTAGGTGGAACAAGTTGGGAAAGTGTAAAAGCCAAAGCGCGAGCGGCCGCCGAAGAAGATGCATTGGCGCTGCTTGAGTTGTACGCACGCCGTGAAATCGCTCCTGGTTTCGCTTTTTCTGAACCCAATGAATATTTTCGCGCTTTCGAAAGCAGTTTTCCATTCGAGGAGACCGACGATCAGGCTCGAAGCATTGATGAAGTTTTAGCCGACATGGGACGTTCACGTCCCATGGATCGGCTGTTATGCGGCGATGTGGGTTTTGGGAAGACAGAGGTTGCCTTGCGGGCAGCGATGAGAGCAGTGTTAGATGGAAAACAGGTTTGTTTATTGGTGCCTACGACAGTATTAGCCCTTCAGCACTTCAAGTCCTTTAGGGAAAGATTTGCAGATTATCCGGTCGAGATTGGGCTGTTTAGTCGATTAGTTGGGCGTTCTGAACTAAAGAACAATCTGGCTGCATTAGCGAACGGCAAACTAGATATCGCTGTCGGAACCCATAAGTTGCTGAGTGCATCGGTGAAATTTCATGACCTTGGGTTGTTGATTCTCGATGAAGAGCATCGATTCGGGGTCAAGCATAAGGATCGAATTAAGGAAATTCGGGCCAATGTTGATGTCCTCGCCATGACCGCCACCCCGATCCCGCGGACGCTACAATTATCTCTCGCGGGAATTAGAGATTTAAGTGTGATACGAACGCCACCAGCCGAGAGGCAAAGTGTTCGCACCTTTGTATGTCGACGCACTGACGATGTTGTTACTGAGGCGATTCGTCGTGAGCTTGCCCGCGGTGGGCAGGTTTTCTTCGTGCATAACCGAGTTCAATCCATCGAGGCTCGTGCGGCATGGATTCGTTCACTTGTGCCTGAAGCACGAGTAATTATCGGACACGGGCAGATGTCACCCGAGCGTTTAGAACAAGTCATGTTGGAGTTTACGAATGGTCTACACAACGTGTTGCTCGCGACGACCATTATTGAATCAGGCATCGATATTCCGACAGCGAATACAATGCTGATCGACCAAGCAGAAAATTTTGGTTTGGCGCAGTTGTATCAACTCCGTGGACGTGTCGGTCGAAGTAAGGAGCGTGGGTATTGCTATCTACTCGTGCCGAGTGAACTCGTCTTGCACAAAGAAGCCAAAGCCCGACTTTCGGTCATTCAGCAATTCACTGAACTTGGATCCGGTTTTCATGTGGCATCATTTGATTTGGAGCAGAGAGGTGCCGGTGAATTACTAGGTACGCGTCAAAAGGGGCAGGTTCAAAGCGTTGGGATCGATCTTTATGGCGAGCTGCTCGATGACGCGATCAGAACATTACGCGGTGAAGAACCCAATGTGATTTTCGACCCGGAACTCAAGTTTGCTGTCAATGCTCGAATTCCGGAGAACTATATTGAGGCAGATACCCTTCGTTTGCGATTTTACAAGCGCCTATCCAATGCCGACGATGAAGAGACAATTCTTGGTCTACAGGACGAGTTAGCTGAACGATTTGGTGAAATGCCTACGCCTCTCCTTAATCTTATTGAACTGATGAGAATCCGTTGCTTGGCAAAGAAGCTTGGTTTGGCCCTCGTAGAACACTCCTCTTCAGGATTGGTCATGACCTTTGATCCACAGACACCGGTGAGTGCCCCGATAATTTTTGACCTTATTCAATCAGGAGGTGCGCGTTTTTCAGTGCCAGCGAACTACAAATTAAGGTACGAATTCAATACCGAGGAGCGTTTAAACACATTGATTGCTAGCAGAGGATGCCTACAACATGTTCTCGACCGGGTCCCAAATCATCATGCTGACCACTAAAGGTGTACGAATGTATGCACTCGGTGTCGTGCTCATGATGTTCGGCTGCCGAGGTGATAATGAAGCATCACGCAAAACACAGCTTGCGGTTGAATCGCAGTTAAGCGAGTTAGAGCAAGCAGAACTCGTGGCTCAAATTGGGGACCGCAAGATTACGCTTAGAGATTTGGAGCGGCGATTGAATGAGTTGGATCCCTTGCTTCGGTCTCAATATGGCAATAGTCAACGCAAAATTGGTTTTCTTATCGAGTGGGTTCGCTTGCATCTTCTAGCGAATGAAGCGCTCAAGGAAAAACTGCTCGACCACCCGCATGTGATTGAAAGAACTGAGTACGCGTTGGTAAAGCGTTTGGTGGAAGAAGTTGGTAAAGATTCGATGAGGGCGAAACCGATCACCTCAGTTGCTGAGCCTGATGATGTGGACTCGATTACATCAAACGATGATGTGTTTGAGCAGTTAAGAGCTAAGCAACAACGGGCCATCGTGAGTCAGAGAGAGGCGGCCGTCAAGCAGTTGCTTAATCAACATAGTGACCAAAGACGAGTAACCTATGCCTCGGAAAACTGGCTGCGATTTAAAAGGAAACTAAAGATGACAAAAGGTGAGCGTCAATGAAACGAATGGTGGTGTTGGTTTTGATCGCGTGCATTGGGGTGCCGAACGCCCAAGTCATTGATCGTATTGTCGCAGTCGTTAATGCGGATGTCTTGACGTTGAGTGAACTGGAAAGAGCAACAGCCAATGACCTTCGTAAAGCCTCTGCTATTGCCGATCCACTTGCGCGGTCGGAGGCAAGGCGGCGGACCCTGGAACAAGGGTTGGATGGGCTTATTTCAGACAAGTTGATCGAGCAAGAAGCGAGGCAGAGGCAGATCATGATTAGCGAGCAGGATGTGAGCGATCGGATCGACGGTATGAAGAATCAACAGCGATGGGATGATGCTACCTTTCAGCGTTATCTGAAAAGTCAGGGGCTTGACTTGAATACCCTTCGAGCGAATATTAAACGGCAGTTGCTCAATCAACGGATTGTAGGGCAAGTTTTGGGCGGTAAGGTTCGGATCTCTGAATCGGAGTTGAAAGATTACTATCGCGAAAAGACAGCGCAAAAGCAGGCAGAATTCGAACTGGTTGCCGCGCACATTTTATTGAAAATTCCATCGGATGCGACAACCGCTGATGAGTCGGCTGTTCGATATCGAGCTCAGCAACTCGTTGCACGACTTGATGCCGGCGAATCTTTTGATGCCCTCGCCGCCAAATATAGCGAGGGACCTGCTGCCGCTAATGGGGGCCAATTGGGTACGATTCGAAAAGGATTTCTCGAAAAGCAATTAGAAGA
>JBMYRY010000391.1:0-3600 GCA_049602795.1 Bradymonadia bacterium | reverse complement strand
AAAGGCGCTCAACTAGGGACAATATGGTATATGCCTCCAGAGCAACTAGCGGCACAAAAGTCGAGTCCATCCTGGGATGTTTTTGCGCTGGGCGTCACGTTGGCGGAGCTATGGACTGGGAAATTGCCACTCGTTGAAAGGACTCAATCGGCCGTTTTTCGCCGACATTTGGATGGCGATCCAATTCCGCCATGGTCGGTGGCTCACAAAACGGCATGCCCGGAACTGTGTGATCTACTCGAAGCCGCCCTTGAAATTAACCCAGAGAAGAGGCTCAAGAGCTTAAGTGTCTTTCACTTTTTGATTGCGTCACTGTCGAAACATTACGGTCTCAGTTTGTCGCCTCTAGGTACCTTGCCTCGCGTTTCCGAAAATGAGATGAAACAATCGTTAGTTGCCTTGAGTGAACAATCAATCCAACGATTATGCAGCATTGCCGATTCATTTGGAGGGACGCAAGAAATTACGATTTCAGTGGACCGTCAATTGGTTTCGTCAGGAAGTGTTGTCACTGATCTTGATGATACACTCCTCACTAACTCCGTTAACGATGAAAATGAGTAGAGCGAGAATTGTCGGTGCAGATTGTCCGGGCGTCCATTAAGGATCTGTCTCAATTAAGAGAAATTTGGAAGCATGCATTTAGCCACTTCGGCTATTCGATAGAGGTGTATGAATCCATGTTCTTTGATTTGAATGGGTGTGGTTGGGTCGGCCTGCACAACGGCACCGTCATCGGCGGACTGATGGGGGTAAAGCACAGCGGATCCTTAGAGATAACGAGCATTGCTGTCGTAGCTGAGAAGCGACGAACAGGCGTTGGTGAAAGGCTTGTGAAAGAGGCAATGAATTTCGCTCAGTTGAGTGGGGTTCGTGAGATTTTCTTTCATACGCAGCCCGCAAATCAAGCAGCGATTCGTTTATTTGAAGGCTGTGGGTTTCATTTTGTTAAAGCGGATGGAGCCTATCACACAGGGGAGTTGGCTCACCGTTATCGAGTATGGGTGGGTGATATATAGACCAGAGCGCTTTAAAAGGCGTTATCGTGCTTTAAGTAGACCCCTAGTTTGTGTAATATGGACCGGTAGTTGCCTTTTGGACTTGGATGCGAGGAGTTTCTGAATGATTTTGGGGGCTAAGCGACTTTTTTGGGTTGGGATATTATTGGTTGCCCTATCCCTGTTTTTTGGAACTGTGGCTCAGGCACAGAATCGGTGCACTGTTTCTACCGCGCCCGACGTCTTTGTGATGGAGACCCAGTCTGGTTGCGACCCGACGTTGGGACGAGTCAGACTAGGCATCGACGCCTTCGGTGCAACTGGCTCAGCATCAGGCGGAGGCCGTGCGTGTTACGACCCTGCAGATGACCAGCCCAATCAAGGTATGGTGTCGACCATCTTTGAAAGTGCGGCCTTTCTATGCGTCGAGGGCGCTGATGGACAAGTGACTGGCAACTGGTTGGATACAAGCGATACGAGGAACGTGCCATTCAATACTGTTCGCATCGATGACGAAGTAACCTCTACGTTCAACATCGGTGGGTTGGCGGTCGAAGCGCGGTTGCGTTTGGATTGTACAGTCCTGGAAAAATGTTATCGCTTCACCAATACAACGGAAGAGTTCATTCCAGTTCTAGCCGTGACGCACTACATGGATGGGGATCTCTATTTCGGGGACGGCGGTTTAGGGAATGATTACGGTGCAACGAGCCAGGGCTTTCCCAAGACTCTCTGGGAATTTGACGAAGGGGATAACCCCGAAGAGCCGACAACCTTCGTAGGATTGTACCCGCTGCCAGGTGGGGGCGATCTATTGCAGTCGTGGGAAATTGGGCAATATTCAGAGCAACGTCGTCGTATCGCTAACCATGCCTTTGGATGCACTACGTTGTTGAACAATCTGAATCGTGGTGGACCAGGAACGAATTCCGACACGGATGGTGACCTGATCACCGACAGTGGTTATGACGTGACCCTGGCAATGCGCTTTGATATGGGACCAATAGGACCAATGCAAAGCTCTGAAGAGTTCTGTTTTGCGACACAGTGGGGCGTTGGACTCCCGTGCTCAGATGAGGACGCTGATGAGATCTGCGTTCCGCAGGATAACTGTGCAACTGTACCGAATCCGGCGCAGCTTGATGAAGATGGGGATGGCGTTGGTGACGCCTGTGACAATTGTCCGAAGATGCCTAATCCTGATCAGTCGGATAGTGACAATGACGGGCAGGGGGATGCCTGCGATCGGGTGATTTGCGAGCCCGATGGTAACCCTGAGGTGTGTGATGGAATTGACAACGATTGCGATGGACTGGTGGATATCATGCCCGATGGTTCTCCCGTTGTTGTGCCCGGTGATTGCGCGACAGAACTGGCTGGTCCATGTGCCGTTGGTCAATGGCTCTGCGTAGGTGGGCGAACTCGATGTGTGCCAAATACTTCAGCGGAAGTCGAGACGTGTGACCTAGAGGATAACGATTGTGATGGCATCATCGACGAATATGTCCGCAATGAATGTGGCACTTGCGGCGGTCGACCAGACGAAACTTGCGATGGCTACGACAATGACTGTGATGGTATCATCGATGAGAATAATCCTTGCGATGGTGGTCTTGTGTGTTCTCGCGGTCAGTGTCTGCCGCCATGTGCCGACGATGGCACATGTCCATCTGAGGTTGATGATTTTTGTTCTGAAGGTGCGTGCGTACCATGGTGTCAAGAGACAGGATGTCTGAACGGCTTTGTGTGTGAAGCAACAGGTTGTGTTGACCGATGCGAAGGCGTCGTCTGTGATGATGGTCAAGAATGCTATGGCGGACAATGTATTGATGCGCGTGCGAGCTGCGAAAATTCGTCTTGCCCCGATGGCTTTGCTTGCAGCAATGGTGTCTGTGATCCGGTGAACCCATGTGCAGGCGTAGACTGCGGCACGGAGAGCTTCTGTCGAGATGGTGAGTGCGTCTTCAGTTGTGCGGACGTAAGTTGCCCAGCAGCTACGGCATGCTTTGATGGCATTTGTCAGTCAACGGGGTGTGGTCCTGTTGGTTGCGAGGCGAACCAGGCATGTATTGATAATTTGTGTGTAGATAACCCGTGTGGTGATGTTACCTGCGATGATGGGCAGGTCTGTTATCGTGGTGAGTGCATCGTTGACCCATGTGGACCTGTAGATTGTCCGCCCTTGCAGCGCTGTGAGGTTGTTGAGGGCACAGCCCAGTGCGTAGCGGATTGGCCCATTGTGGAGGAGCCAGATCCGGTTGGCGGAATGGGAGGCGCGGGCGGTGATGCACCGGTAGGCGGCAGCGATAACCCCGACTCTGATGCCGGCACAACCGGTGGTGCAGGCGGACGTAGTCCAGCGCCTGATGCCGGCATGGGCCAAGGCGGTTCCGCTGGAGGCAATGACGGTGATACGACATCTGAGGATGATTCGTCAGGCTGTACGACTTCAGGGTCTCGTACACCACCTCTCGCACTCTTCATTTTCGGCGGTCTATTTATCCTGAACAGTCGTCGACGCGACAACAAATAACTACCGGAAAAGGGCACTGTCGCCGGTCTGATACCTATGGCGACAGAGGTCTTGCCGATGGTCGTGACT
>JBMYRY010000390.1:0-3605 GCA_049602795.1 Bradymonadia bacterium | reverse complement strand
AAATTAGCCAAGAAGAATTCTTCTCCACACCGGTTGACATTTTCATTCCCGCCGCAACGGAACTTCAGATCACGGAACAAACGGCACCATTGATGCAATGTAAAGTCGTTGCCGAGGGTGCAAATGGACCGTGTTCCCCCGCTGGCGAGGCGATTCTTGCGAAGAAGGGCGTAGACGTGATCCCTGATATCTTGGCCAATGCTGGCGGGGTAACGGTGAGCTACTTTGAGTGGCTTCAAAATCGACGTGCAGAATCTTGGACGCTCGAAGAAGTTGATTCTCGATTACATGCAATGATGGTCCAGGCATACGACACGATGCGCCGTGTGGCCGAAGAATATGGCGTTGATAACCGAACGGCAGCCTATATTCATGGTATTGACCGTATTCAGGCGGTATACAAAGAACGCGGTATTTTCCCCTGAGTCGAGTTCACAGGCACGCCACTCGCATCCCTTCCTCTCGCATTGCTTGACCCCCTTGTGCAGTCAGCGTCGTGATTGTCGACACGCTCTCAGACGTCTCGACGGCGTTCTCAAAGCTAGGGCGCGCCCTGCAGCCGGCCGTCGCATATCGCCATCCCGATTCAGTGAGTCGTTGAAAAGGCTTCGAAGCTTTGCAAGCGCTCGCTTCTTCTGGCGACAGATTGAAGAGCGATGACAGCCATTTCGTTGAGCAAGCTCTTCACCGCTGACCTCCACGCCCGAAAAGCCGAACAAATCCTGCAAAAGTGAACGCTCTTGGTCTTCAAGCAGTCCGAGTGCCACCCTCACGAGTTGCGTTGACTCATGATCAAGCACTTGTTGCTCTGGATTCGGTGAGTCTCGATTGGAAAGATAAGCCTCCATCGCGGCATACTTGAGCGCGCGTACATTCGACTCCAAACCACCTCCTAAACTTTCCGCCGTATCCCGTAAATACTCGTAATGCCGTCTCTTTACCAACCCTAGTGGTCCGCGCATCGCATCTAGCAATGCCCCTCGCACTCGTATCCGCGCAAATGCCGTTAGCGGCACACCACATTCTGCCCTAAATCTTGCTCGAGCCTCACATAGTCCCATCAGAGCGCAACTGATGAGTTCATCCCTCTCATACGCGCTTGCTGGTAATCGGGATGTCAGTCGATTGACTTCTTGTTCCACCATTCTGACGAGGGGTTCGAGCTGTTCTTTGGATTCGGGCCCTTTAGGGCGGCTCACTCCGAACCTGCTTCGAGGCCTAATGCGTCCTCAATTGCAGTCGTCACAGCGGCACTCTCAGGTTGTTCATAGCTAGACCACCGAGCGAGGAGAACACCGTCCCCACTGACCAAAAACTTCCCAAAATTCCATTCAATATCACCTTCCATGCCAGGCTGAGTGGTGAGCCATTGAAAGATCGGGTGCTGACCATCGCGAGAGCTTTCGAGAACACCAATGGGCGTGAACTGTTCGAAAGTAACCTGATAATCGCGATTACACATCTCGACCTGGTCCGTCGTTCCCGCTTGATTGCCAAAGTCGTTCGATAAAAAGCCCAGAATTCTAAGTCCTTGGGGACCATACTCGTTCTCTAGGTTTACGAGACCTTCGTATTGGGGTGTCAAACCGCACCGTGCCGCAGAATTTACGATGAGCAATGTCTCGCCCAAGAAATCGCACATGTGTCGAATTTCGTAGTCGGCAAACCGTTCAGCGGATTGCCGATAAAAGTGAGTCTCAGGGAAGCCATCGCATGTGTTCGCAACGTCTCCACCTGAGTCAGGCTCTTGTGCATCAGGCTCATTGCCTCCCGATCCACCGGAGGCATCGGAAGGTTCGGGCGGCTGACTGACGTCAGTCTCGCCGGGGCCGACATCATTCGGGGACGGTGCCTGGGAGTCCATCATCTCTTGTGCCATGGCTGCCGTTGCGCCGTCTTCATCCTCGGCGCAGGCGAAGACCATCAACAAAGACATTGTCATCAAGCTCATTTTTCTTAAGTGATTCATGTTGCTACCTCTTGTTCCTTTATTTTTATTCAGCATAACCGTTAACAAAATGCGTGCCAATCGCATCGGTTACGAACCTGTGCACGATTGTCTCTCCGATGGGGTCAACAGTTCCCGCTCGGAGCAACCCGAAAAACGTCCTACGAAGTACCCACTTTCTCATTTACCGCTTGGTAGCGTTGGAGGCGTTTTCTAATCCACACAAGAACCAGGCAGAAGACCGCCACCGAGGTCAATAGCAATGACACTCGCCCAACGGGCATAAGCGCAGCCGGATTACTCAGGACCTCGGTCAATATCTTGGCAATCGTCCCGCAGTATAAGGCAAAGCTGAGCGCCGGAATAATACCTAAGGCCGTACCAATCACCTGAGCTTTCACCGGCAGACCTATCGCCCCCAACACCACATTCTGAATGGCAAATGGGCACACCGGCAAGAGTCGATTAATGGCGACAGCGATCCAATGGCTTTTCACTGCTTCCGACCTTAGATAGTCTGCTTTTGGAAATCGACGGAGAAGCAGCGGTGTATACTTGGTTAAATATCTTTGCCCTAGCCAATGCATGAATGCAGCGGAGATGATCGATGCTGGCCAGAGGAAGGCAAAACCTATCCCAAACCCCATCACAAAGCCGCCGAGGGCAGTCAACGGCATCAAAGGTACAGGAGTCATCGCAAGAACTAGGTAAGCCAAAGAGAGATAGACGTAACCAATAAGACCCATCTCGTTCACGTAGCCGAGATACTGCTGTAGCATTCCCAAGTCAGACAGTTCGACCCAGAGTCCTCTGGCAACGGCAACGAGCGCTAAGGCGACAAATACAACCGCAACCACGGGACGCAACATCTTCACTCCTCCAGGGTCGATGAACCACATCTATACCACACTCCTTTTCCAAACGCGCCATTCGACAACGCGGTCAAACCGACCACTCGGCATGCGTTTTCCTCAGTGACTCAACCGTGTCCCCCAAGACACTAGCGCGCTGATCGGTACCGAACAGATTCTATCGCTTATATCCCATAGCCTTAAAAGTGCTCGGCTCAGTTGACTCAGGATAAATCCAGCAGATAACGTGTTCTAAGCATCACACAAAGGAAAGGCGCCACAAATGAAACACCACAGCGCTCTCTTGGTCCTGAGTCTTTTTCTCTTCGCTTGCGGAGGGTCGTTCATCAGCGCAAAGGAAGAAAGAAAACTCGGTAAGGATGTACACAGTCAAATCCTAAAGGAATACAAACTCATTAAGCCATCTCATAGCCTTGGCAAATGGGCGACAGAGTTCATTCGCCCACTGACCAAGGCGTCCAACCGCTTCCGCTCAGTTAATTCGGTGGGAGGCTATCGCGTATACATCATTGCTGACGACAAATTAATTAACGCTTTTGCTGCCCCCGGTGGGTATACCTACATCAGTAGCGGTCTCATTCTCGCAGCTGATAATTGCGCGGAAATTGCGGGCGTAATGGGACATGAATTAGCCCACGTAACCGAGAGACACAGCATCAAGAAGCTTGAAAGTGCCATGGCTGTTCAAACCGCGAGCGGGGTCATACTTGGAGAAGGCTCCGGAAGCCAAACAGCACAAGCCGTTTGGGGGTTCTTCCAAAACACGACCTTTAGTCGCGAAGATG
>JBMYRY010000389.1:0-3606 GCA_049602795.1 Bradymonadia bacterium | reverse complement strand
AGACATCAAGCAGGCGTTGAGCCATCTTTTTTAGATTCTTTGCCTTGGTTGGCGCGAGACCAATTTCCTTAATGAGCAACTGTAATTCCTCAACACTTGCCGCTGCCATTCGCTCAGGGTCGCCTGCCACATCGAATAGCGCAGGGGTGACTTCGTTGACCTTCTTATCCGTCGTTTGAGCACTCAACATCACGGCAACCAAGAGCGTGAAGGCGTCCGTATGGTCGAGTGGCACCGGCACTTCAGGGTAGAGGGTCTCTAATTGCTCGTAGATTCGAACTGCTTTATCCTGTCTCTTCATCGCTCGCTCCCGTCAATGCTGAAAATCCCATCGCAGCTGGGCAAGGATCTGTTCGTGTCGGTTAAGACCAGATAATGGGCTCAACTGCTCTCCCGTGGACGGGTTGTAATGAACATACATGATGCCCATTCGAAAGCCGTCTCGGACTTCATAATTTGTTTCAAACCGATAAAACTGACCTAAGTGCGGATCTAAGCCAAACAGACTGCCTGCCAAAACAACTCGAACCCGCTCTCTCAAATAGGTACCGACAATACGCGCGTTTATGATGGTTAACTCGATGGGAAAAAGGGGGTCATCAATTGAGGTCAGCCCGAAACTTCTCTGTGCTTCAACAGCAATCGTATAATCCGAGATGCCTGTATAGGAGACCCCCAGCATCTGGATCAACCGATTCACCCGCCCATAATCAATCTGAGCCGTATCTATATCTCCAGTATTCACTGGCTCATTGAGAGTTAATGCTGATTCCCACTTCAATAACCACGAGTCGAGAGGCCATGCACCGGTCTGGGCAATTTGTAGGAAAGCCAGGTGCTGTAAAATCAAATCAATATCACCATCACCTGCCAATTGTGACGGGTCGAATGTGAGCACCCCTTGACGGTCACGAGTGTATGCAATCGAGCCTCCGAGATCGATTCCGGAACCGGTGTAATTCCAACGAGCGAAATAATCCCAGTAGTCTGGATGAAACCCGCTTTGTTCAGAGACAAAGTCGAGCGAGCGCCCGGCAGTTAGGGCTGCCACAGTAGGTGAAGATAGATTTGCACGCAGTGGAGAATATTCCGACAAGGGCGTTGGACGTTCACCGTAATAGGCCTCATGAGCAACAATCAACTCCAACCGGGAAGACCCCGCAAACCAGTTTAAGCGGGTCAAAAGTCTAGGTCGCCGAATATCATCGAGGTCGGCAAGCCCGATCTCGCGCTGATCATATGGTGTCACCAAATCACTCGGGCTCAGCGAATCACCTTCTCCCCACGCCACCCGTTGTCGCCCGATACTGAGTTCAAACTGCTTCGGTGCATAGGCCAAAAACATGTCTTGACCAAAAATACGCCGACCATATGTGTTTCGGGTGGCTTGATCATAGCCTCGGCTGGATAGTTCGTAGACTGCATCATGGTCAAGTCTCACACCAAACACAGCGCGGAACGCGTTGCGTTTGTATCGTGCTTCCACATCCGTGGACACTCTTGATGTACTGGGCATCTCGGTCTGAGGACGTTCTAGCCAGAGTCCAAATCGATACTTTAAATAGCCTTTGAGAGACAATCGCCGCTTTGCAGGTTTGACAACGCTAACCCGCTCAGTCTCCGCAAAGCCAATCGTATCTTCTTCGTTGTCTTCTTCATCCCAATCATCCGATTCCTGGCTAAGAGCGGTGAAATGAGTGAAGCATAGAAATAAGAATACCCAGCAGCAGAGACGGGGCACTGAGGACACGCCAGGTCTTTTCACTTAAAGACCTTCTTGGAGCTTCTTCTGTGTGAAGAGATCGTCGGTCACTTGCTCTTGATTCAGAACAAACTCGCTGAAGCTTAGAACAGTCGTCGACTCCACCTTTTTATTTCTAATCGTACGGGCACTGATCTTATGGGCAACCCAAATCCCGTCGACGTTTCGAATATCGTCGAAGCGAATGTACTTGAGCTTGCGACCCTCGATGACCCACGCTTTCAGTTGAAGCGGCATCAACTTAGTCTTGCTCACCCAAATCTTCGACTTTTGGTAGCCCGTTTCACTCTTAACTCGAGCAGTGGCCGGACGACTTTCGATCAACCAACACGCCTCGTTACCCACCATCACTTCAGCTTTGAGTAACTTGAATTCGTAGTCTTTAGGATCGCTCTGAGTCATGTCCGAGTACGTAAGGTCTGTGCCCATGAAGGACCCGGACTTTTCTCCGCTCGAAATACGAGTACTCTTTTTAAGCGAAGGCAGGTACAACCACTGGTCATCCGCACGGGCACCGTCATTATAGTCTAACGACAAGAGACCGGTCCCGGCGACATCTGCGGGCGCATTGAAAATCATCAATTGCTTTCGGCCCTCGTCAAAGTGTTTCATCCACGCTGTCAGCGTGCGGCTTCGGCGTCGCCCCTGGTCATCCACAACTTCCATGACCATTACACTCCGACTTCGATCGCCTTCTTCACGCTTCTCAACCGCTGCCATGATCTTGTTCGGATCAGTCTCGGTCGGGAGTACCTCTGCGGCAAATGCCGATGCGTAGGTCATCAAGAAAAAGATCAGTCCATTTTTAATTTTCATACTCGACTCCTAAATTCGCGGCGCGGTTTCTTTTGTAAAACGTACGAAGCAACGCCGGGGCAAAGAAGAGATCAATGAGCAACGCCAACAACGCGGTCAGCCCGATCAACAGCCCAAATCTCTGAATGTTTGCCATTTCAGCCCCCATGTAAACAAAGAAGCCCAGCATCAAAATCATGGTGGTGCTAACCATTGCTCTTCCAGAATGCTCCATTGCCCGTCTAATACTTACTTCGACGTTGCCAGTCGCTCGATGATTCATTCGAAAATGATGCAGCAAGTGAATCGTGTCATCGACAGCAAGTCCCATAGAAATCGACGCAATCAAGATATTATTCATATCAATAGGGATCCCCGTCACGTGCATGATGCCCATAATGACAACCACTGGCATCAGGTTTGGCACCATCGCAATCAACCCGAGCTTGAAACCGCCGAGAAGTACGATCATCAGCGCAGTGATCACCAGAAATGCCACCCCGAAACTCGATAAAAGATCCCAGATAAGGTTACCAATCGTACTTACGAGGGTGTACACGGCACCGGTTGCCTTTATGATGACTCCATTGGGCGTATGCTCTTGGATCGATGAGTCAATGTAAGGCGTAAGGGCGCGGAATTGAGATGCCTCAAGCCACTTGAGTTGCACAGTCATTTGGGAGGTCCTCAAATCCGATGTAGCGAGTTGCCCCATCTCCTCCGCACCGGCATTCTCAAACATAAACAACATATCAGCAACCCCACGGTTATCATCGGGTAACCGATAACCAGAGGACCCAGTATTTGAGAGTGCTTGATGACTTTCCTTCACAACGTCCAAGAGACTGATAGAACTCCCAACGATTTCCCCCATTTCTGGATGCCGATAAGCTTTGATATCTGCTTCAATTTTCTCCAAAGCCTGCAAGGTCTCGAGGTCGCGCATACCGGTACCCAAACCGTCGCCAGAACGTCCCCGGATAAGCAATTGAACGTTCGCAGTACCCCCTACATGCTCATCGATTGTCTCGAATGCTCGACGAATGCTT
>JBMYRY010000388.1:0-3606 GCA_049602795.1 Bradymonadia bacterium | reverse complement strand
ATCTCAGACTTATCACCTAGGGTAAGGGCTTTCAGAATAGGTCTGGTGTGTTTACTCAGTGTATCGAGCCTACTCAAATAGAGTTGTCTCAGGGTGAACCACCAAGGCGGGGATTCAGCTGTACCCATTGCAAAGAAGGGTCCTTGGCATCGTAATGATGTTGGCTGATTGAAGGACCAAAAGTTGATTGGATGGCTTATCTTCTGGCATGGACCAACGAGCCAACCCACTTGCCCGGGTGGAGAAATGGTCGACGCACCTAGCGGGGCATAGACTGTTTGATTGTTGAGCGTTTTTCCTCGTATGACTTGGTGCTCATTTTTTTTAATGGTCGTTTCAATCATAACCATCATGCCTCGCGCATCAACAAACGCTTTAGGCGTAATACTCGACACACTAAGCGGTAGCATTACGCCAATAAGAACGTGCGAATACCTGACCAGTCCAGCGGTCTGTCGATGTCGATATCGGGACCACCACAGCAGCCAGATGACTAGGTTGATACCCACGAGTAATAGCTGTAGTCGTCCTGACACTGGTGGTAATAGAGAGCTGAATATGCAGCCCGCGATAATGAATATCCACACACTGCCGCTAGGTGCTTTTATCATTTATGAACCGTTGCGTTGTTGATATGGCATTGGTCGATCGTTCGTTGTTCAGGTTGCGGCGCAAAAAATTCAATCGATAAGGTCATGAGATGCATGAGACAGAATCGGAGTGGGGTCACGGCGGCGCATTTATGTTACCCGGTCATGATAGCCCAGTGCCTGGCTGGTTGTTGCAGGTGCCTCCGGACCAGTCACGCATCAGGGTAGACGCATTTGTATGTGCACGTGTACCCCGTTTATCTCGCTCTCGTGCAAGTCGGCTCACCTTTCTTGAACACCCTTCTGGCAAGCGTCTGAAAAAGAGTGCGCTTGTGTCCCCAGGGCAGCATATTTTGGCGATCCGTCCCATTCCAGATGTGGATGCGGTCATTGCTCAAAAACCTGCTGTTTTATGGGAGAACAACGAGTGGTGCGTAATCAACAAGCCGCCCATGATTGCGACTCACCCGAGTGCCAGTTATTTCAAACGGACCGTCACATATTGGCTGCGTACGCAGGGGTACACTCATATTCAGACGACTCATCGGCTTGATGTGGAAACCTCGGGGCTGCTTTTGTGCGGTAAAACGCCGGAGGCCGTTCGACTGGCATCGGATGCATTCTCGTCGCAAACGGTTGAGAAGTCATATCTGGCGATTTTAGATGGTATTGCTTCCAAAGATCATTGGTGCGTGGATACGCCGCTTGGCTTTGATGAGACGAGCCGTATACCAATCAAAATGGGGGTTGGGACCCTCGCTGCTTCCACTCGATTTGAGGTGCTCGCTCGTGGCGATTGCTATAGCTTGGTGCATGCTCGTCCACATGGTGGGCGGCAGCATCAGATACGAGTGCATGCAAGCTTATCTGGGCTTCCGCTTGTCGGCGACAAATTGTACGGACCAGACGAGGACTTTTTTGTTCATCGACATACCGAACTTGATGCCGAAAAACTCGCTAGACTTGGTCATTGGCGGCATGCGCTTCATGCAATGCGACTTTCTACTGACTTTCTACCAAAAGTTTTTGAAATTGGACCACCGCAAGATTGGTTTGAAATCAAAGGGATAGCGCCCATTTTGAGCGAGTGCTTTGGAAATAACTTGCCCTGAGCAATAGACGGATTGACAGGTGGACCTCGCGCTGTTAGCGTCTGCTTCCGTCAACCCGTGGAGTTTCCCACAACCTCTTGACGGAAGGAATCATGAGTACCCGAAAAACAAAATTCATCCTCGTCACCGGCGGTGTGTCGTCGTCCATTGGTAAGGGCATCGTTGCGGCGTCTGTAGGTGCGCTTTTGGAAGCTCGTTCGCTTAGAGTGTCCCATATCAAGTTAGATCCCTACATTAATGTCGACCCCGGCACGATGAACCCTTTCCAACATGGAGAAGTTTTCGTTACTGACGATGGCACGGAAACCGACTTAGACCTTGGTCATTATGAGCGGTTCACTTCGGCGGTTACGTCGCGTCGTAGTAACGCTACGACCGGACGTATTTATGCACATATTATCGAGAAAGAGCGTCGTGGCGACTTCTTGGGTGGCACAGTCCAAGTCATTCCGCATGTAACGGATGCAATTAAGAATTTTGTGATTGATGGTGGTCGAAATGTTGATGTCTGCATTGCCGAGGTCGGCGGCACTGTTGGAGACATTGAAAGCCTCCCTTTTCTCGAAGCTCTGCGGCAACTCAAATTGCAGGAGGGTCCGAGCAATGTTGTAAACATTCACGTGACGTTGGTGCCGTTTATCAAGGCTGCGGGAGAGTTGAAGACTAAACCCACGCAACACTCGGTACAGAAGCTGAGAGAGATCGGGATTCAGCCTGAGATTATCGTTGCTCGCTGTGATCGCTCGTTGTCCAAAGAACTCAAGCAAAAGATAAGTTTATTCTGCAACGTGACCCCTAATGCGGTGATCAGTAGTGAAGACGCTGCGAGCATCTATCAGGTGCCTCTCGCTTATCATCGAGAAGGTCTAGATCGTTTGATTGTAGAGCGACTCAACATTTGGACTGGAGAGCCACGACTGGATCGCTGGGAACAAATTGTCCAGCAGATCGAGGGTGCATCCCATCGGGTGACGATTGCGGTTGTGGGTAAATATGTGGACCACACAGATGCTTACAAGAGCCTTCACGAAGCTCTGCTCCACGGCGGTTTCGCCAATGGAGCGCGGGTTGACTTCCGCTATATCGACAGTGAAGAGCTTGAGCAAAAAGATCCTGCCGCACTCCTTGATGGTGTGGATGGCATCTTGGTGCCCGGGGGATTCGGTAATCGCGGTATCGAAGGCAAGATCAGCACAATTGAATATGCGAGACTTCGACAGGTACCTTTTTTCGGAATTTGCCTCGGGATGCAACTCGCCGTACTCGAGTACGCGAGACATGTTTGCGACCTTCCTGGGGCTACGTCTGTTGAATTTAATCCGAAGACCGATGCACCGGTCATTCATCTGATGGAGACTCAGAAGAATGTGAGCAAGAAAGGTGGCTCTATGCGCCTTGGTAGCTATCCCTGTACGATACAGCCTGAAAGCTTAGCGGCTCGTGCATACGGAGTGCTTGAGGTAGATGAGCGACATCGGCATCGGTTTGAGGTCAACAATGATTACCGCGAGTTGATGGAGTCGAAGGGGCTCCGATTTTCGGGGCTCTCGCCTGATGGTGAGCTTGCTGAAGTGGTAGAAATCCCCGAGCACCCATGGTTTCTCGGTTGTCAGTTCCACCCAGAGTTTAAGTCACGTCCGTATGCGCCTCATCCGTTATTCAAATCATTTATTTCCGCAGCGTTGGCGAATAAATAGGGATTAGCCTCAGTGTACAACATTCATTGGGCATACCTTTGATTCGTTGGCGTCAATTTTCCCGCCCGATTCGTCACCACTTCGTGCTCAGCGTAGTTCGTCTATTTTGGTTCGTCTCGTTTTGTTTTTCCTCTCGTGTTTGGGGCATGCTGGGCGAGCATCTTGGCGGAGTGCTTGGCTGGTTTCATCCTAAACGAAATGAACTTG
>JBMYRY010000387.1:0-3617 GCA_049602795.1 Bradymonadia bacterium | reverse complement strand
GTGAGCATAAGCGGTGCTGCAAGCTGATGGTCCAAAAACGACGTACCCAGAGTAATCTCTGACATCGCCAGTTCGGGCATCGCCTGGTGAATCAGTCGAACCTCTCCAAACAATCCGCGATCCCCCTTCAACCCGACATCGCCGACATGACAGAGGTCAATATGATCCTCTTTCCGCTTAAGACTCGACTCAATCGACATATGAACCACCTAGTCAGCCACCAAAAGGGTGCTAAATTATTACCAAAAGCGGCGCTACTGACCGCGCTTATGTGATACGTTGACTGGTGGTAAGTTTCAAGCGTCCTGTGAGCATGTATAGGTGTTAAGAGATACAGAGCGATTTAATCCAGAAGCAGAGATGGACCAACTTGAGGTGATCTATGAAGATCAAGACCTCATCGCTGTCAATAAGCCAGGCGGTCTCTTCGTCCATCCAACGAATCTTGATCGGAGTGAACAAGATTCGGTTGTGAAGCGCCTGAGACACGCACGAAAAATCCAAGTCTCTCCAGTTCACCGACTGGATCGCCCTACCTCAGGCACATTGATCCTTGCAAAGCACGCCTCCAGCCTTCGACACATGAATGAACAATTCGCCAACCACAAGGTACAGAAAAAATACATCGCTCTTGTTCGCGGCTGGATAACTGAACATGGTGTCATTGACTATCCACTCAAGCACAAAACCAAAGACCAGCGACAACCATCACGTACAGAGTGGTACCGTATCATGACCGGTGAATTGCCGGTATCCACGCCACCGCATGCGACTTCAAGATTCTCGCTCGTAAGGATTCATCCCCACACCGGTCGATGGCATCAAATCAGGAGACATTTTGCCCACCTTAGACATCCCGTCATCGGGGATACAACACATGGAGACGGCCACCAAAACCGAATTTTGCGTCAAATATTGCCGCCCGCTCGATTATTTTTGCACGCTTTAGAAGTTCGATTTGCCCCACCAAGTGCGCCCGAACAAGAACTGTCCATTCAAAGCCCCTATCCTGATTGGTTTCGTCAGATCGAGACGCGATTAGTTCCGAATAAAATCAGCTAACTGATAAGGGTCTGTATCTCTGCCGCAAATGCGGGAGCACACGAAATCCGCTGAACAAAGCCGTCGGCGCGCAACCTCGAATTCGGATGAGAGTCAGTGCAGAGTATAGACGCGAAAAGCCCCGATGCTCGAAGGCGTTCGATAGCGTTGTCAGAAAACAACCCGTGCGTTGTCACGGCAATCAAACGAGTTGCACCGGCCTGATGATATGCTTTGGCAGCTGAAATGAGCGAACCACCACTGCGGACCATATCGTCATAAATCACCACCGTTCGGCCATCAACACTCGCGTTTAAGGCGAGCACCTCAGTGCCGCCATCCTGACGACGCCTTTTCAAAATAAACGCTGCTTCCACGCCGATCATATTCGCCATGGTTTCAACCCATTTCGCGCGCCCTGCGTCCGTACTTCCTAGGACGAAATCTTCGCCCCCCAGTCGCTTAATATGAGGTGCTAACAGATCGAATGAGCGTACGTGAATTGCGGAAACACCATTCTCCATATAGTGCGGAATCCCAGGACTATGCAGGTCGAAGAACAAGACAATATTTCGAGCTGTCGCATGCGGAATCGACGACAATAGACGGGCTCGATACTTAGCAACCACCGCTTCGCCTCGCAACGTCGCCCGCTCCATTGTCGAGTACCCAAAGTACGGCACGACCATCGTAAGACGGCGAGCACCTTGGTCCACAACCGCAGATGCTAAGTCATACAAATCTAAGGTAGAGCGGTCATCACTCATCCCACCAACACAAATCACGTTACTTTGTCGAACCCTTGATTTTAATCGCAAGTAGCGTTCGCCATCGGGAAAACACTTCGTCTCCATCACGCCTGAATTAATCGAAAGTCGCTGCGCGAGTTGGTGGCCTAGCTCTTGGTATTCCAAGGTCGAAAAGATGTAGAAGTCGTTTTGATCAGTCATAGAATCACAGTATTCTAACAAGAATAGCTACCGCAAGAGCCGCGTCATGATTATAATTGAAATCATGAAAACCAGGGCTTCTAGACCGATACCTACCATGACTCACTTAATTCGTTTACTTCTGTCCATCTCAATCATCTCTCTAGGGTGTAGTTCGGCAACGTTCGTAGATGCGCCCGCATCGCCACAACTCCGCCCCGACACAGGCATTTCTGATCGAGAATGTTTGAGTGGAGAAAGACGGTGTACTGAACAAGGGCTAGCACAACTCTGCGATGCCAATGGACGTTGGGCTCAGCCCGAGCAATGTGCAACGGGCGCATGCCTCAGAGGCCGATGCCAAGCGAGTTGCGGAGATGGGTGCACTACGGGTGAAGTGGTATGTGCCGGCAGTGCAACCCAACGGTGCGAAGATGCGGGCAATGGCTGTGGTGTGTGGGGCGAGCTTGAACCATGTCCTGACGGATTAAGTTGTCGCTCCGGCAGTTGCGAATGCCGTGCAACATGTATGGTGGGTCAGACGTTGTGCGTGGGCGAAGAGGCTGTCAGGACCTGCAGCGAAAGTGGGTGCTGGAATCCAGTTGAGGCGTGCCCGCGAGGAGAAATCTGCACCGGCGGCATTTGCCAGCAGGAAGGTCCCTGTCAAGATGCTTGTCGAGTTAATCAAATCGTATGCGTGGGCGAATCCGAATTTCAGACATGTCAGAGACAAGCAAATGGCTGTCTAGATTTTTCCCCGGCTGAATACTGTCCGCCGGATATGCTGTGTCAAGCAAACCAGGGCTGTCAGTCTGCTGCTTGCCCGACCGAAGCATGTACGGTGGGCGAGACTCGCTGTATGAGCAACGCGATCCAAATCTGTGAAACGGACGCGCAGGGCTGCGCGATCTGGGGTAGGCGTATCGGGTGTGATTTCGGTGAAATATGCAATGCTGGTGAATGCGAAGAGCAATGTGTGGATGAATGCACTGTCGGTCAAACCCGCTGCGGTCTAAGTGGCGCCATCGAGCAATGTGAACTCACCAATGGTTGTGGCACATGGACGATCGACAGAACCTGCCCTTCCGGTCAAAGCTGTCTAGCGGGTGGTACCTGCGGTGAATGCACGGAAGGTTCAACTGAAGCCCAGCCGTGTGGCAATTGCGGAGAGAGAAGTCGAACGTGCCAAAACGGACTCTGGAGCGAGTGGTCTCAATGTACAAGCGAAGGTCCCTGCATTCAGGGCTCACAGCGAATCTGCGGAAATTGCGGCCTACAGCAATGTAATGATCAATGCGAATGGGGTGCATGCACCGGCGAAGGCGAATGTACGGCAGGGGAAATCGCCTCCTGCGGCGAATGCGGTCAGCGGCGCTGCGGTGACCAATGCCAATGGACTGAACCATGTAATAACGGTGCTGGCACGCTCTATCGACAATGTTTAGATTGCGGATGGCAGTTCTGCTGCCCTGATGGAGACTGGTGCCCCTGTGAGGGACATTATCCAGAGCTATGTGGCGCCGGTATTTGCACCCAGGCAGGCTTCTGTATTCAATAGAAAAAGACAAGGCGCGCCCAAAAAAGGTCGGGTTGTCCACGAAGCTATCCAAAAGGGAGGAGGGGATAGGTCCGAAAGAGACTGATTCT
>JBMYRY010000386.1:0-3617 GCA_049602795.1 Bradymonadia bacterium | reverse complement strand
CCTAGAAGCAATGCAACAGGCTAACCAATCGGGTCTAGAGGAAAATATTCCCGTCACGTACGTACCTGCCCGAAATCTAATTTTTCTCTCAATCGCAGTGGGGACAGCTGAAATTCTTGGGGCGGAAGATATCTTCATTGGCGTCAATGCGTTGGATTATTCCGGCTATCCCGATTGCCGGCCGGACTTCATCGCAGCGTTTGAACACACCGCACGATTGGCAACTCGCACCGGAGTGACCGACGGTCGGCTACGGCTCCGTACACCGCTCCTCGATCTCTCGAAAAAAGAGATTATCGAATTAGCGCACCGCTTAAAGATGCCACTCGAATTAACCCATAGCTGCTACGACCCCATAGACGGTTTGTCGTGCGGATGTTGTGACTCATGCCTTTTGAGATTAAAGGGGTTCGAGAGTGCTGGTTTAGCAGACCCGATTCAATATGCGCCGCGTGCCAAATGAAGAGCTACGCTATCAAAGAAGCCTTTATGACCCTCCAAGGCGAGGGTGCCCAAGCGGGTCGGCCCGCAGTGTTTTGCCGATTCACCGGATGTAATCTATGGAGCGGCCGAGAAAGCGATCGGTCTAAAGCGGTCTGCCAATTCTGCGACACAGATTTCGTTGGGGTAGATGGTCAAAACGGCGGACGCTTCATGGGTCCTGAGGCCCTTGGCGACCATCTGCTGCGGATATGGACGAACGCAGTATCTGAAGGTGGTGAGCCCATGGTCGTTTTCACTGGCGGCGAGCCTGCTTTGCAATTAGACGATGCGCTCATTCGAAGTTGCAAGGCTAGAGGTTTCCGAGTTGCGATTGAAACCAACGGCACACTGCCACTGCCAAAGAACATTGATTGGATATGTGTGAGTCCCAAAGCCGATTCATCACTTATTGTTCGTTCGGGACACGAGTTGAAACTCGTATTTCCGCAGGACGACTGCACTCCAGAGAGTGTGACAGACCTTAAATTTGATCATTATTTTCTGCAACCAATGGACGGACCTAATGCTACGGAAAACCTTAAGCGAACGGTCGCTTACTGTCTGAAACATCCAAAATGGCATTTATCATTGCAGACGCACAAACTGATAGGGATTGATTGATGGAACATATCGCACGTGAGGCACTCGTCGACCATGCGAGTGAAAAAGATAGCAGGGATATCCCCCTAAACCGCGTTGGCATTCGTGGTCTAGAATATCCAATTCAGGTCCTCGACAAGGGGGGTAAATATCAATCGACTGTAGCTCATGTCGGTGTCTACGTCAGCCTACCAGCTGAACAACGAGGGACACATATGAGTCGACTAGTCGAGTGTATTCATCGTCACCGAGGTGAGATGACCATCCGCCGTTTGCCTGAGATCTTAAACGATATACAGCAACGGCTCGACGCCCCATCTACCGAGCTTCATCTTCGGTTTCCGTACTTCATCGAAAAAAAGGCGCCTATCAGTGGTGTTCCATCGCTCTTGAACTACCAAATCGACTTTTGGGCAAGCCTAACCGGTGAGCATTTTGAATTTACAATGAAAGTCGAAGTGCCAGTAAAGAGCCTCTGTCCATGCTCCAAGGGTATTTCTGATCGGGGCGCGCATAATCAGCGGAGCATCGTTTCCGTGGACATTAAGGGCACTGAATTTGTGTGGATTGAAGATTTAGTTGCCCAAGTAGAGGCTCAGGCTTCAGCGCCCCTTTTTGCTTTGCTGAAGCGAGAAGACGAAAAATATGTGACCGAATTAGCCTATGACCAGGCTAAATTCGCCGAGGACTTGGCTCGCGATAGTCTAAATGCCGTCAGACAATTTGGTGGTGTCCATGACGTCACGGTCATCGTCGAAAACTTCGAGTCGATACACAATCATCAGGCATATGCCGAGGTTAACTGGACGGCTGAGGCTCTGTTCACGAAGCGAGTACCTAATGAATTCGATCGCTCCAGCACTCCAACGGAACCAGAAAGTTTTGGGAGCTGGCTCAAGGCAACTCGAGAAGCACGTAATGTGGGTCAATCCACATTGGCTAAGCAGTTGAAGGTAACGCCTTCCTATTTGAGCAAATTGGAAGCTGATCTTAGAGCCCCCTCTTCAGACCTACTTGAAAAGTTGGCGCGCGTTACGGGCGTCTCAAGTTCTACACTTTACCTACGAGCAGGTCGTTTACCGCCTGCTTTACATCAGCAGGCGATGCGCGATCCTCAACGATTCCTCAAACAACTCGAATCACAATAGGACCATTTTGGCCCTACTTACAAAATGAAGAACACTGGGCACCTTTTCACACTAATACCCAAAATGGTGAAACATGCTCAAAAAAAAACCAATTAAACGACTCGCCAATCTGCCCAAAAAAGATCAATCAAAGAAATAACGCCCAAAAAAAGACCGTAATTAAAAAGGGTTCATTTGGGACAGATGCTCACTCTTGAGCAAACCCTAGGTGAAGCGGTTTGATGTAAGCTTGGTCGTGCGTGTATGGATAGAAAGGGGGCTTAAGGACTGTGCCTCACCCTGATGCAATTAGGAATGAGTCATCCATACAATGCCACTTCGATCCCCCGATTCAAAAGGATGAACCTAGGAGGGTTTATTGTTCAGTTCGGTATTCTTCGGGTTTAATTTGAAACGCATGCCATTTCCTCGACACGGTTTGGCGTGGTGTCTTGAGTAAATGTGCCAGGTCTTGCACCCGCACATTTTGATGCGGACGCTTCATCGCACAGACCCTCGCTGCGTGCAAATAAGCCTGTCGTTCGAAGTCATAAAGCAATTCGGGGAGAGTTTGACCAGCCAGTAGACCCTCAGCAATATGCCGAGAAAGCCGTCCCCCATCTTCCGCTGGTTCTGTACGAGCCGGCACGGGCTCAAGTTGCGTCAGCATCTGCTCAAAGCCCAGTTCATCGAAACTCGACAAGAGTCCTCGAGCCTGAGTCATAGCTAAGAGCGCTATCAGTGAACGCCGGTGATGGGGAAAATGATAATTGATGAGACGCGCACTCAACTGACGAACCAATTGTTCGCTTGGGGGCTCGCCAACTAACTCATTCAACTCGGTTTGTACAACCTCAGAAATAGGTAAGCCTTGGTTCAATCGCGTGTTGAGTGTCTCCAATTGAATAATACCGTGAGTGCCGAGTACTTTCCGAAAATCAGAATCAAGACTTGAATCGTGCACTGGGTCCGCAAGCGTCATTAGGAGTTGGGCATCACCTAAGGGAGCAGTCAACATCGCAGGGAACCCCTGTAACAATTGATTTAACCTTGCAGAGTCTAGTTCATGCGGCTTGTCCAAAATCCAATATTTTCTTTGGTTCTGGAGCTCATAGGCACGTTGGTTAGAACTTCGAGATGATGCGTTGAATAGATTTTGCTCATGGGCATTCGACCACGAAGTATGCAGCACGTGCGATGCGTTATCTCTATCAAACACCCCGACAATGAGTTTCGATAATTGCTCCGCGCTATAAACATCCTCCGACTCGATCAGGAGTCTGCGTTGCGAACTGCCAGCCACTAAGGCCCCTTCGACCGTTGGACCGTAGAGAGCCGCGATTAGCTGCGTAAAAATTTCCGGTCCATAGAAGAGTTTCACCGATGAGGACTCGAACAGAATTCTCA